>JAUVLE010000267.1 GCA_030595905.1 Candidatus Cloacimonadota bacterium
CAACGATCAAATAATCGTTATCTACTATTTTTCTTATAGCAAGAGCTTTATTCTCTGCATGTGTTGTTACGAGTTTTCGTGGGTTATTGCAAAAATTGCTCTCATCTATATGAGCCGGCATTTGCAGTGCTTTTATCCCGATCATCTCGAATATTTCTTTTCTTCGCGGTGAGGCAGAAGCTAAAATTATTTCTTTGTCTTTTAGAAGATTATGTATCATACACTATTTTTCCTTTAATTATCATAATAATTATTAGAAAACTTTTTTATCTGGATTAATTGTCAATAGTAAATTGTGAGATTCAATATTCTTGACATTTAATAAGCATTATTGAATTTAACCTGCATGGAGTTTAAGTGATGAGGATTAATTGTTGATAGATTATTATAAAAGGAATTTTAAAGTATATGAAAAAAAATAATAAACTTAATACAAAAATATTCAAGAAAACATATAAGGTTTTAAACAAACATAATATTCCTTTCTGGTTAGAGTCAGGTACTTTGCTGGGAATTATTAGAGATAACAAATATATTCCTGAACATAGATATATCGATATAGGAATTCCCGGAGAATATTTTGATGAATTTATAAATCTAGGAAAATCTCTCTCTCCTTTTTACAGGATCAAACAGGTTGTCGATCTTTCCAAAAGAAAATGGATTCCGAATGATTATCCCAAAGCGGTGATCTTAAAAAAATTAATAAGAAGTAAATATGCAGGACAAAAAATTAGAGTAACATTTAAATATAAGAAAGACAATAAATATATCTGGGTAGATAAACGAAGCTGCAAATGGATTAGCTCACATTTTTTTGAAAAACTGGATAAGATCAATATAAATGGAATGGATATTCATGTGCCGGCAGATGTAGAAAAATATCTTACAGCACGGTATGGTAACTGGAAAATAATAAATAAAAATTGGTTAAGCAGCATAGATGATCATTCTATTGTCGATACAGAAATTATCAGCAAAATTCCAAGAAAAGACAGAATCAGAAAACATACAAAGAAACCGATAAAACTGGAAGGAAAATATTATAATAGAATGAAAAGATTGATTCTGTTTGCTATAAAAATATTAGAAAAAAATAATATTCCTTACTGGTTGGATGAAGGAACTTTACTCGGGATTACTCGTGATGGAGATCTTTTGCCATGGGATCATGATGCCGATATGGGCGTTCCGGGAGAATATGCAGAAAAGCTGTGGAAGATTCGGTATCAATTCCTTCCGGTGTTCTTTGTGGTTAGAAAGATGACTTCAAGTTCGTGGCTGCCGGGTAAATACAGGAATGTAAAACTTAAACCTCCTTTTGAAAGAATTGTCGGAATTAATTTGCACATAGATCTTTTTTTCAAATATAAAGTTGGAGATCGTCAACATTGGATAATTATGAATGCTTTAAAACATTCCGAAAGTAAATTCTTTGATAAATTGGATACAACAACATGGGAAGGCAAGAAAGTGAATATACCCTCAAATGTGAAAGAATACCTTCGTTTGAATTATGGAAACTGGGAAGTTCCTGATCCCAATTTTGATCCGAGTATAGATAATGGCACAATTGCCGAAAAAGGATTTTAAAAGATGGACAATAAAAAAAGAAAATTCAAAGAATATAACAAACAGATGTTCAGGGATTATAAAAAATCTATCAAACATGCCGTATTTGATGAAACATTGACCCTTTACATATTAAGACCGATCGCCTTCATCTTTGTTAAGATGTTCTATCCAACATCCATTACTCCAAATCAGGTTTCATTAATGACGACGATAGTAGGAATAATAAGTGGGTATTTCTTTTCGCGGGGTGATGTTGTCAGCTTTGTGATCGCCGGATCATTATATTTTTTAAGTATGGTTCTGGATTGTGTGGATGGAATGATAGCTCGCTTAAAAAATAGTGGAACTCCTGTTGGCAGAATTATCGATGGGGTTTCAGATTACATTGTTGGAATATCGGTTTATATAGGAATGGGTATTGGTTTCGGAAAAGGATTGATCGATATAGATTTTTTACCATTTAATTATTGGTGGTTTCTATTAATTGCAGCTATTAGTCATATTGCTCATGCTATGTTAGTAGATTATTACAGAGCTGAATTCATGGCTCATGGTTTGGGTAAACAGACATCAACCTGGGAAGAAAAGGAAAAATTTACAGATGAACTTAATAAGATAAAGCACCAGAAAGGTAAATTATTCGAGAAAATATTAATTGCTGTATATCTTGGATATTCGCACTTACAATTATTTAAAATGGATGTAAATATGAATGCAAAGGAAGAGTATAAAAGATTAACATACTTCAACTCAAACAAGTTATTAATAAGATTATGGTTTTGGATCGGACCTACTGCCGGTGCTTTTATTATTATTATTTCTGCCTTTCTATTCAGACCGATAATTTTTTTCGTTTTTACCATTGGGCTTGCTAATATTTACATGATCATTTTGTGGATAATTCAGGTGAAAACAAATAAAAAAATCCTTATAAAGAATAAAAATTTATAAGGATTTAAATGACAATTATTTAATTAACTTTTTAGTTCAGCTTTCCAAACAAATGTGATCATAATTGCAGCTAAGAGTGCTCCGGAAATCCAAAAATAAAATGCCGCATTCCAACTGAAATTATCGATAAAATAACCTGTTCCAATCCCAGTCAAACTTGCACCGACATATCCCATAGCATCGATAAAACCGGTTACGGAAGAAGCTGCTTTTCTTGTGCCAAGATCAGCCGGTAATGCTGCTACAAGAAGCACATGGGGTCCGAATGTAAAGAAACCGATGATTAATAAAATAAATAAACTTAATATCCAACTTTCACCGGGAACTATTCGATAAAGATAACAGGATAATGCTAATAAAATCAACATTATGAATGCTACCGGTGCTCTGCGGTGTTTAAAAATATGATCTGATGCCCAACCTGCAAAGATAGCTCCCAAACCTCCAGCTACCGGAAATGCTATTGCTTTATAAGCAGCTAGAGAAATTGTAGCTCCCTGTTCTTCAAACATGTAAGTAGGTGCCCAGCTCATAAAACCGTATCTAACTATATTTAAACCAAATAAAGCAAGACCTGCAAACCACACATAAGGGTTTAACAGAGTTATCTTTAATGTATTATTGAAACCTATATGATGATCCTTTTTAACTTCATTATTATCTATTCCCTGTTCCTGTTCTTCCAAACTTGGAAGTCCCACTTCTTCCGGTGCATTTCGTGCCTTTACATACCAGTGAATTGCAAGTATTATACAAATTGCAGCAGGTATAAAGAAGGTGTATCGCCAGTTCATATATTTTACAATAGTACCTGCCAGAAACCATGAAAAAGCACCTCCAATAATGTAGCTTGTTCCAAGACGTCCGGAAATT
>JAUVLE010000047.1 GCA_030595905.1 Candidatus Cloacimonadota bacterium
GCTTTATCCGGGACAGGGAAGCCGGAGCAGAAGCAATCTTCAAACGCATCCAGATCGGAACATCCTGCTATGTTGCGCTGGCTCAAGGCTCAAATGACGTGGCTAACGCAATTGTCCACCGGCTATAGCCGGCGGTTAATCTATACCGCCGGTTTCACCGACGGCTATTATATTTAACCTCTTCGAGGTAATGGGAGGTTAAATTGATATTAGCAAGAAAATAGCCCAGCCTCTTTAGGGCTGGGAATAAATGGAGACCATAATATACCGCACTACGGAGCTTTTTTATTCAACCCATTCAGGGTTGGGCACGTTTGTTCTTTATTTACCGCCGGTTTCACCAGCGGCTATTCTATTTAACCTCTTTGAGGTAATAGGAAGTTAGATAAATAGAAATATATTCTTTTCTATAAAATTACTCTTCCATATAAGCACGCAGATTCTTAACTGCAAAGTTTGGGTAATCAGATTCAACGATCAAACTTGAAGAATAAGTAAGCTGCCAGAGAGTGTTTTCACCGGGAGCCAGCGAGTAATTTTTTGCAATAGTTGCACCACCAAATTTAGTTACAAATGTACTGTCGGCATAAAATTCTGCTTCAATGTACCAGATTGGATAGAAAGTGTCATTACCATCATTGCTTACAGTTCCTTTAACTATAAGTTCTGTAGATGTAAATAAGTATTCAGTGATCGTAAAATTTGCGTCTTCCAGTACTGATACATCATCAGCACCAACCACATTACTTTCGTTACAGCTAACCATAAACATAGCTACTAATATAATCGTGATAATTAGTTTCATAATATTCTCCTTTTCAACTCACCCTAAGTGAGTTTATTATTTCAACGCTACAAGATTAGCATGAGAAAACCATTTCCAGCCATTGGCTGTTTTACTGAATACCGAAAGCCGGGCTGCATGTTTTGTTATCTTGTTTCCCGCAATGGTTTCTGTTACATTAACAAAATACGTAACATTTATTGTATTCTCATTTTGTGTGATTTTGAAATTATCGAGTATGTATTCACCCATATTCAGTCCTTTGATCAACTCTATTTGCTCATCCCGATTGCGAGCACCATCCTGATGAATGGATTGAAATCCCGGTGCAAGAATGTTTTCGATGTATTCCATATCTGTGGTTTTCATTGCTTTCCAAACCTGATTTACTAATTGCTCTCCATCTACTTTTTCCGTTTGTACCTGGCTGTTACACGATATGCTGAATATTAACATCAAGAATAAACTAACTACTGTTACAACTTTTAATCTTTTCATTTTTCTCCTCCAATTTTGGTTTTTTTCTTTAACCCGACGCGGGGTGACCGGCGGACAATTCCATATGTAGTGGCAGATCAGTGATCTGCCTTCTTTCTGACAGTTCAATGAACTGTCACTACATTTTTTAATGCATTTTAACAATGCTTTATTAAAGATAACAATAAATGTTTTCTGTTTTATAGGTGTCAAACTATTTATTTAACTCGACCTGTTTGGTTTTGTTCCATCGACTGAAGTCGAAGGTCATGATTTGGGTTCGTGTTGTCTTGCAGCGAAAAGACTGTCCGCTCACTTTAGTGGGTGGGAATGTCAGGTTGAGAAAACGATTATTGGAAAATGTGATGATTTTAAAAGCCGCAGAGTGGTGTTATAAAAAATCATCCCGCACCTATGGAGTTTTTTTATTCAACCCCTTCAGGGTTGGGCACGTTTGTTCTTTATTTACCGCCGGTTTCACCGACGGCTATTCTATTTAACCTCTTCGAGGTAATGGGAAGTTAAATTGATATCAACAAAAAAATAGCCCAGCCGTTTTTAACCTGTGAAATACAAAGTAGATTTCACCGGGTCAGGGCTGGGAATAAATGAAAATCATAATATGCCGTCCCGACAGTAATTCTTCATGCTCTTCTAATGTTCCCTCTCTTGTTTTTGAAGAGAGGGAAAGCAGGGTGAGTTGATATTCAACCCCTTCAGGGTTGGGCACGTTTGTTCTTTATTTACCGCCGGTTTCACCAGCGGCTATTCTATTTAACCTCTTCGAGGTAATGGTAAGTCAAATTGATATTAGCAAAAAAATAGCCCAGCCTCTTTAGGGCTGGGAATAAATGAAAACCATAATATGCCGTCCCTACGGTAATTCCTCATGCTCTTCTAATGTTCCCTCTCTTGTTTTTGAAGAGAGGGAAAGCAGGGTGAGTTTCTTTATTCAACCATTCAGGGTTGGGCACGTTTATTCTTTATTTACCGCCGGTTTCACCAACGGCTATTCTATTTAACCTCTTCGAGGTAAAGCGTTTTGTTCTTTATGTGCTTCTATCGATTTAAGTCGATGGTTAGAATTTGTGTTCTTGCAGTTTTGTAGCAAAAAGATATTCACCACTGGCTGACCATGTGAAATGTACTACGGATTTTACCATAATGAAATTAAAAAAAGATTTCATAGTGCAGGCAGGTTGAAAAGCCGGCGGTTAATTACATTTATTGCATATCCTTGAAGCTGAAATTTTCTTCTTCAAATACTTTAATACAGGCATCAACTACATTCTCATCATACAAAATGCCCCTATTTTTTGATATTTCATCCAGAGCAGATTCCAATCCCAAAGCAGGTCGATATGGTCTGTGTGAAGACATAGCTTCGATAACATCTGCAACACACAATATCTTTGCTTCAAGAATAATGTTATTACCATCGAGACCATTCGGGTATGATGAGCCATCTATTTTCTCATGATGTTGAAGTACTGTTTTTGCAATAGGCCATGGGAAATCAATTGATTTTAAAACTTTATATCCGTCATTTGCATGGGATTTTACAATAGAAAATTCCACATCCGACAATTTTCCCGGTTTGCTTAAAATTTCAGAAGGAATACGGATCTTACCAATATCATGAATAAGCGCAGAAATGCGAATTCCATTTATTTTATCTTCAGATAAATTCATCTTTTTTGCAATGGCACAGGCAAGTTCTGCTACACGTTTCTGGTGACCTGATGTATAAGGATCTCTCATTTCAATTGCAGACATAAGACCGTTCACCGTATCTTCCATTAATTTTTGAAGTTTCTTATTGCTTGCCTTAAGTTTCTCTTCTGTTTCATTTCTTCTTGTAACGTCCCTGATAGTTGCAAGATAAGCTTTCTTATTGTTCCATTCGGTTTCTACAACATGTATTTCTACAATGCATTTCCCTTTTGATCTTCGATTCACTTCGTGCTTTGTCAATTCGCTGATTGAAAATTTATAACCAAATCTTTCTCCGATCAATTCTTCCTTTTTCCTTTCAAACAATATTTCAGCAGCTTTATTTACAAAACAAATGTTCCCTTCTTCATCGACTACAACAATTCCATCAGTATTTTCCTGGATCAATTTTCTGAAACGCTCTTCACTTTTTTTAAGTTCTTTTTCGGAATTGAATTTATAAAACGCAATTTCAAGTGTTGCATTTAAGTCTATATCTTCAAAAGGTTTTACAATGTATCCGTATGGATTTGTTTTTTTTGCACGTTCTAATGTTCTTTCTTCTGCATTTGCAGTCAAGTATACAACGGGTATATGAAATTTATTGGATATCAGTTGAGCTGCTTCAATTCCATCCATTTCACCGTCGAGCACGATATCCATGAGAATCAGGTTAGGATGTAATTCTTTAGCTTTCTCGACAGCCTCTTCACCTGTGGATACTATATCTACTATTTCATAATCATAATTGATCAGACTACTTCTGATATCTTCAGCAACTATTCTTTCATCTTCTACGATCAAAATACTTTTTTTCATATTACATAAATATACTGCAATTATTATACCATAAGACATAATAAGAAAACAAATTTATTTATCGCATCTTAACTCATTTATAAATATGAGTGTTATCTTATATTTGTGTAAATGTATCTTTTTCTATTTTATTTTGTATTTGTGACATAACGAAACGCTTTGGACGAATATGGCTCACTATTGAGATAGTATTTATAATGAAACTTCGATCATTAAAATAGGTTGAGATACAAATTTAATAAATAATTTCCTGCTACTATATAAAAAAAAGTTCCCAGGATCAAAAAAGGACCGAATGGAAACTCTTTTTTCCGGTCATGCTTTAATATGATAAGTATTATAAGCGCAGCAGCAGATGAACAAAATATTGTGAAAACCATACCGATAATACCTATGAAACTTCCGATTGCTGTAATTAATTTTATATCTCCGCCACCAAGACTGTCTTTCTTTAATATTATCCTGAAAACGTATGCTGTGAAAAGAAATATTATAAATCCCAGAAGTGCACCGGAAATCGAATAAAGCAGTGTTATATCATTAGAAGGAAATAGCGAAAAAATAATACCGATGATTATCAATGGAAGAGAAAGAACATCGGGAACGATCTTCTTGAAAAGATCGATAAAGAAAATTATTATCCCAAATGAAAAGAAAATAATATATTTAACAAAAAGAAGCGAGAATCCGAAACGGAGAAAGATGAGGATAAATATTATTGGTGTTAATATTTCTACGAGCAGATAGTGCCAGTGAATAGCATTACCGCAGCTTTTACATTTTCTTCTCTGGGCAATAAAACTAATAACAGGAATATTATTCCAGGGTTTTACCTTCACGCCGCACTTTGGACAGTGCGAAGCTGGAAAGATGATCGATTCTTTGCGCGGGATTCTGTAGATACAAACATTAAAGAAGCTTCCAAATGATGCTCCAATAATTATTAGAAAAATATATATGATAAATTGCTCGGACATTTGAATAAGAAATGCTCGAGCTGACGATTATCCAACCCGAGCAAGATATTATTGATCTTTTTATTTCATCCCGGAACTGATAGCCAGACCAAGGTTGAAGATCGGTAAATATGTGATAATAATGATGAAGCCAACAATTCCAGCCATCAAAATAATCAGTATTGGTTCGATCAAAGATGTTAACCTGTCGATAACCGAATCAACAAATTTCTGATGAAACTCAGCAGCTTTTTTCAGCAAACTGTCCATCTCACCTGTTTCTTCACCGGTAGCTATCAATTGTAGAAGTGTTGGTGGAAAAACTTTAGTTTTCTTGAAAGCACCGGCAACACTATAGCCTTCTTTCACCATAACTCTTGCTTTTCTTACTGCAGATTCGACAACCGCATTTTGAACAACATTCTCTACCAGTTCCATTGTTTCCATAATTGGAACGCCGGCATACATCAGGATGCTGAAAGTTCTGGCAAATTTACTCATTATCGAATTTTCCATCAGATTCCCTATTACCGGAAACCTGAGAATAATAGCATCAACAATATACTTTCCTTTATCTGAAAGATAAAATAAGAAAAAGCCCATACAAGCTGCTAAAACACCCATGAATGTAAGGAATACATGTTCCCGGACAACATTACTGATTGCGATCGCAGCCAGTGTGGGACCGGGAAGATCTGCTTGAAAACTTTCATAAACATCGGCAAACATAGGAATGATAAAATAGAAAAGAACCCAGACAACAACTATCAAAAATCCAATAATAAATATCGGATATGAAAGTGCCGACCACACCTTTCTTCTTGTATCCTCGATCTTCTCAAGGTAAATTGCCAGTTCATCAAAGATCGTGTGAAGAGTTCCTGAAACTTCCCCTGCTTTTACCAAAGAAATATATAAGGAATTAAAAACTCCAGGATGCAATTCCATAGCTTCCGATAAGCTGAATCCTTTTTTAATGTCGTTTGCCAGCTTGATCAGAACATTCCTGAATTTTTTATTTTTCTCTTCCTTGCCTAAATTTGAAAGTGATTTTTCTATTGTAAGTCCTGCTGAATACATTGTAGCCAATTGTCTTGTAAAGAAGACAAGAGTTTTTAAACTGACCCCTGTTCTGATCTTGTATATCGTCAGCATTAACTTATCAAAGAGAGTCATTTTACCTTTGAAAGCGCCCTCGGATGTAGATTTCACTGAAATCAATATACTGCCTTCTTTGGTAAGTTTATCGATAGCTTCATCCATGGTAGTAGCTTTGATAGTACCCTCTACCCGAAGTCCTTTGGCGTCTTTAACTATATATTGAAAACCTGCCATATATTTTCCTCTTTGTTATTTACAAAATTAATCCGAAATAGTGAATTTAATAACTTCATGAATTGTTGTAATTCCCTGTTTCATTTTATGGATCCCGCTTTCATGTAATGTCTGCATTCCATTTCTGATAGCCGCATCCCGGATAACATCCTGGTTTTGTCCGTCAAAAATAAGTTTACGAATGTCAGTATTAACCTCAAGCATCTCAAAAATACCTGTCCTGCCGGAATAACCCGTGTTATTACAATGAACGCACCCTTTACCCTTTTTGAATTTTATTTCTTCTACTTCTTCTAAATTTAAGCCTGCATCGATTAGTTCAGATTCCTTCGGCTTATAATCTGCTTTGCAATGCGAACATATTTTTCTCACAAGCCGTTGAGCCATTACAAGATTCAAAGAAGAAGCAACAAGATATGATGGTATGCCGATATCCAGAAGACGGGTTATGGTTGACGGTGCATCATTAGCATGCAGGGTTGTGAATACAAGGTGTCCGGTTAACGAGAATTTGATAGAGATATCAGCGGTTTCTTCGTCTCGTATTTCACCGATAAGAACGATATCAGGATCCTGCCTGAGAACAGACCGCAAAGAACGGGAAAACGTAAGATCGATCTTCGCTTTTGTTTCTATCTGCGTTATACCATCCAACCTGTATTCAACAGGGTCTTCCACAGTTACGATATTTGTTTCTATATCCTTTATTTCTTTTAAAGCGGCATGAAGCGTGGTAGATTTACCACTTCCGGTAGGACCGGAAACGATCGTTATTCCATAAGGGCGTCGTATCCATTTCCTGAATAACTTCAGATTTTCACTTGTAAAACCGAGTGTAGTTAGATTAAACCCGAATTCACCTTTATCCAGAAGACGCATAACTACTTTCTCTCCCGTAACCGTAGGAACGATTGAAACTCGAACATCAACGCTTTTCAAAGTGGTTTTTAGCGATATATGTCCGTCCTGAGGAAGACGTCTTTCTGCAATATTAAGTTTGGACATAACTTTTACCAGCGAGACCATTCCTGCGTGCAATCCGATAGGAGGAGACATTACTTCGCGCAGGGCACCATCTATCCTGAACCTGACTCTTGTATGTTTTGTCAATGGTTCAATATGAATATCTGTTGCATCCGATTTTATCGCTTCGGTAATGATCAGATTTATCAGTTTTACAACAGGTGCATCTGCTTCTTTTTTAGAATCTATCGTTATTTCATTTTCATCTTCATCTATTGCCACAAATTCAAAATTACCTACAGCATCTTCTACCTGGGAAGTTGTTCTGATGCTTTTGTAATATTTCTCTAATGTATCTGTAAGAACATTTTCTCCTATCAACACCGGTGTAATATTTTTTCCCAGAATTGTTTTCAGACTATCTTGAATAATTATGTTCTCCGGATCGGTCATTGCAACCGTAACCGAATTACCATCTTTGCGAATAGCTATCACTCTATTCTGAACGGCAAAAGGCTCCGGTATCAGTTTCACAATCTCAGAATCCAGTTCAAGAAGTTCGTTTTCTTCTACGATATCATATTCAAGTTGCAAATGAAGTGCTTCCAGAAGATCATATTCCGAAATATAACCAAGTTTCCTTAAGGTTTCACCTAATTTCAATCCGAAATTATTCTGCTTCAGCAAAGCTTCTTTAACCTGTTCATCTGTAACCACTTTGTTATGGATCAGTATTTCTCCGATCCTTGAAAATTGCGGATTGAACGACATTAATTCTCCTTAAAATATTTATGAAATACTTAGTTAGTCGATGTACCTGTTCAGTACAAAATTTGCCTGATTAGTTACTCCGGTACCTAAAATATGTGCCGTAATTGTACCGCTTGTAGTTCCCGGAGGAACTAGTCCTGGTGCGGGGCATTCATATTTATAAAATCTCCAATATTTAATTATCTCTCCATCTACAGTACCATCATTTTCAGGACCTGTAATATCGATAAAATCTTCAAAAAATAAAGGATTAGTGGGCGGCATATTAAGCTGTGTCACATTTACAGGCTGCCCTAAAGTACCATAGAAATCAACTGCCTGGTTATTTATCGGGTTGTTCTGCCCGTCTCTAATAGTAACATATACCTTTGGTGATAATATCTCATCATGATCTCGCCAGTCTGAAGGATTATTATACATATCCCAATCTACATGAAATGGGATCATCATTATATCGATGACCGGAAACTGGATAGGCATGATCTCAACATCCTGGTCGATAAACGACTGTCCCGGTTCGCCGCCGGAAGTTTCTACCTGTATTATCAGTGAATCATTAGTATGAAAGCCTTCATAATTCAACAAAGTATAGGCAACACCTTCCAGTGAATCTCCGCTGGCATTTTCATTTCCAACGTAAGCAGCAGCTTCAATTGCCGCCCAATCCGGATCATCCGGCAGGGAAAACCACACTGCTGTTGCATAATCCACAGGATTCCCGTACTGGTCATTCAGAATAGCAGAACATTCGATCTGCCAGATACCGGCACCCATATCGGTTCCGGAATCATGACCACCAATCGAGATATCAACTGAATTCGGAGGTCCTGCATGAACAACAATATTAGACTTTATAGCTGCAATCTCTGCTCCGGAAGAATTATAAGTATATACCTTTACACTTGCAGTTCCGGAAAACTCACCGCTGTTTATAGGAATAGATGCATGACCGCCCGCAGAGACAACGCTCACCGAATCTGAACTTGGCCAATAAACCTGGTTATTCAGGTTCGTTCCTTCCGGGGCATTGATAAACTTGAAAAAGACTTGTCTGGGTTCTTCTACAAGCTCACCATTCACATCTTTTAAGCTTACCTGGAAAGTGAAAGATTCATCTCCACCGGTTCCTGCAACCTGTATATCCACCTGACCGGTAAAATCAAAATGGATCGAATTAACATCTGTAGTGGGATTAACCTGCGTATCTAAAATCATCACCTGGGTCTGGGTTGTAATTGTCTGAAGAACTTCTTCTTCTTCTTCATTGGTCTCTGTATAATCAACCGATGCAACAATCGACGCCAGCCCGGCAACTCCATCATCCCAGAATTCGACGGAAGCCACTCCGGTGCTGTCCGTCATATCGAAACCGATAATACTTCCCAGGTTCGATCCGAAATTTACCTGTTTCTCAACGGCAATAAAATCATCTCTATCCTTCACCAGCACAGAAATGGTGGAATATGTACTATTATCATCATCGGCATAGATTGTATCAGGAACAGCCCAGATGGTCATTACATAATAATCATCACCATCATGTCCACCGGTAGGTTCTGTCGCTCTTTTGTCACATGCAGCCAGAATAATCAATGAAACAATTATTAACGCTGATACTATTATCAGGAATTTATTCATTTTCATTATATTCCTCCTATTCAACAACTTTTTCTTTTATCAATTTCTTCTCAAGCCGTTCATCGATGTCAAGTTCTACATTATGATCATCGACCGTAACAACTCGAGGAGTGATCTCAATAATGAGATCATAATTTTCTACTTCTTCATATATATGCTGGAACAATTTACCGATAAGCGGAATATCTCCGAGAAGAGGAAGTTTATTCGTTTTCTTGGTAACGGTTGAAGATAATAAACCACCGACGATGATCCTGTTCCCGTCCGGAACTGTTACTGTGGAAGTTATTGTTCTTATTTTTGTTCTGGGAATGTATCCTCCCACAAGTTCGATTACAGAGCTTACTTCCGGTTCAATTCTTGTAGTTATCTGACCGTCTTTGTTCACCGTGGGCTTAATTCTAAGTTTAATTCCTACTTCTTCACGTTCGACCTGTACCTGATGTTCTTCATCTTCTACCACAAAGGGAACGATCTCGCCAATATGGATAAAGGCTTCTTCCCCATTCAAAGCAGTTACCCTTGTATCTGTAAGAAGTTTAGCAGCATTATTTTCCAGCAGCCAGTTTATAGTAATATCAAAAGCTGTCATCTGCCTGCTGAAATGCCCGATATCATCCCAGCTTCCCATTCTCTGGAAATACTGATCTTCCGGTAATTCTCCGAGTGGTGAAAGATTACCATGTGGTATTTCTCCTTCCTCATCGATATAATTATATGGCAAACCAAATCCATTTGCAGTCATCACATCTTCTGCCAGTATCGTAGTCAGCGAACTTAGTCTCGACCAATCTACACCTATCTTTTTTGCATCTCTCACAGAGACTTCTATCAGGCGGGCGCGAATTTCAATTTGCTTTTGCGGTATATCGATCTCTTCCAGTTTTTTGATTATTTCGGCATAAGTTTCCGGATTTGCCCGAAGAAGAATTGTATTTTGTCCTTCGATGGCAACGCATTCACCAGGCATTATTTCAAATGCTTTTGTGATCTTTTCGACATCTACATAGTTCAGATTGATGATATATGTTCTTTCGCCTATTTCTTCTTCAATACGTGCTTTATCGCCTACAATAAAAGTTTTTTCTCCAATCAATCGATATGAAAGACCGATCGATTTAACGACCAGAGCCAGGGCTTGTTCAATAGGAACATCTTTCAAGTGGATCGTGATCTTTCTTTCTTCAGAATCTTCTTTTTCTTTGGAAGCGATATCCATTGCCAGAACGATGTTGCAGCCACTCAGCCTGGCCATAATAGAAATAATATGAGAAACTGAAGCATCTTCCGCATCTATAGTAATTTTTTTGTTTAGAAGATCCTGTGTCTTTTCCTCTGCAAAAAGACCAACTGAAAGAAATATCAAAATGAAAACTCCTATAATGATCTTGTGTAGGTACAAATTAGATTTTTTCATACATTCTCCTTTTATATTACCAATTATATGATCTTGTTTTTTTGGCTTTAGCTTTTTTCTTTATTATCTCGACAGGTTTTTCCGGAAGTTTTTGAATTTTCAGAATGCCCTCTCTGCCGTTATACATATAGATGATCTCACCTTCACGGATATCTGTGATCTTTCCTTTTACGAATTCATCTCCAACCGAATACAGCTTCGTTTCTCCCTTATATGAAACGGCTGCTCTTTTTCTACCTTTTTCCGGAACGATCGTAGATTCCAGGCGAATCATGTTCTCCACTTCTTTTTTCCACTGTTTTTCCAGGTCTTTCATTGTTTTTACGATAAGATCCTGTTCCAGCGGGTCTTTTTGAACTGTGAATTTGAATTGTTTCCTGTCTTGTATAGATCGTTCAATATTCCGGATCTGTTTCATAAGATTATCGCCGAGTGCTATTTTTTTATATTTTGATTCTTCCGGAATTTTTTTTATTTTGCCGTATAGACTATGGTCTTTAAATCCAAAAGCAATAAGCAGAATAACAACGAGTGCTATCACGAAGTCTTTTAGATATTTTTCTTCCATTTATGACTCCTTAACGATTTTAAAAGTAGAAAGTTCGATCGTAACTTTGTATCGAGTAACCTGTTCTATTTCGGAAGAACCTTCTTTCTTTTCGGCTTTAAGCGGGCTTACATCCAGGGTCTTGACCTTGATGATATGATCAAAACTTTCCAGCTTTGAAAGGAATTGTCCCATCTGAACAAAAGTGCAATTTAGTACTAATGTATATTGTTGTTCCAGGAAATGTTTACTTTCCGATGATATCACCTTGGGAGAAATTGAATTAACAGCGATCTTATATTGATCTGCAAGACTTGCCAGTTGCTTTACAAAAGCATTAACTTCATCAGATGAAAACACATCATCTTCCGTCATGCTTTTCATAATGACTTTCGATACTTCCTGAAGCTGCTGGTTCAATACTTTTGCACTGTTCAATTTTTCCTGTTCAACCTTTATCCTTTTATCATAGGCATTTATCTTCCTGATCTTGGCATCCACACTGGTCGAACTGAAATAGAAAAAGCAGATCGCCGTCAGGATCATCACACACAAAAGTATCAGATATTGCTGTCTCATAGTCTGCTCCTTTTCTTTTTATGTTTTTCAGCGAAACAATCTACCTGGAATCGCAGGATCTCAACATCCTTTTCAAAGTCACGGTTTGACCTCACAAATTTTATTTTGGGAAAATCGATATTGATCTGTTCGTTATTTTTCAGTTCAGTTATGAATTCATCGATCAGATCGAACTCTCTCTGCTTCTTATCGAGTTTGGTTATCCCGAACAAACTAAGCCGTTCATTTTTAAAAGAGAAATGAGTAATGGCAATTTTATCGGTGGTTTTTTCTGAAAAGGCAACTAATTTCTTTGCCCAGAATACTCTCTCCGTACTTATTCTTGCCAATCTTTCAAGGTCTTTTTTGGAAAGGAATTCCCCGCTTACCTCGTAAGTTTTTATTTCCTGTTTAATATTTTTCAGAAGTTTGCTTCGATTTTTTATCTTTGTTTTCAGATCAAAATTTATCATGCCCGATAGAACACTCGCTATTATCAGGATAGTTAAATAACTGATCGCTGTTACCATGAATGTCTTTTTTTCCGCCTCTATCTTTTGCCTTAATTCACCATATTTATTCAGGTTTATATTAAAATATTTTTGATTCATAGAAACTCCTCTATTCCGGTCTCATAGCCAAACCCAACGCAAGTGCAAGCTGAGGATCCTGACTGTCTTTAAATTTTTCGGGTTTTTCTAAATTTATGAACGGATTGTATATTTCCGTATCCATCTTCAATTGTTCGGATATAAATTCTGCCAGTCCTATCATTTTGGATCCGCCGCCAACAAGCATGATCTTCCTGAAATCGCTGTTACCTGCTTCTTTTACATAGAATCGAATAGATCTTTTTACTTCCTGCACAATATGTTCGGCAGTAGATTTTTCTGTAATATCGAGTGCAATGATAGAAGTACTGTCTGAATCTGATTCTTCTTTTCTTAATCCATGTTCAATTTTATATGCCTCCGCTTCTTCATAAGGAATATTCTTCTTCTTCATAATATCCTTTGTGAAATGATAGCCACCCCAACCAATATCTCGTGCAAAGAATTTCACCTTTGGACCGTAGATCACCATATTGGTTTTGAAAGCTCCTATATTGAGTATTACATAGATCCCTTCCTCGATATAAGAATTTAAAATAAAACTGTTCGCAACAGCAAGAGATTCCAGGTCCACAATACCCGGAGTGATCCCGGCCGATGTTAGAATGTTCGTATGTTCCTGGAGCATTGTTTTTGTTGTTGAAGTAAGAAGAATATTCATGTTATTTGTTTTTTCTTCTATACCCAGAACCTGGAAATCCAGGAGCATTTCCGCACCACTTATCGGCAGATGCTTTTTTGCTTCAAAAAACAATGCGGATTCCAGTTCATCATCTGGTAAGAAGATCGTTTTTATCTGCTTTATGCTGGTGTTATCTCCTCCAATAGAAGAAACAATATGTTTTATCTTTTTCGGCTTGATCTTTAAAGTTCTCAATACTCCGGATAAAACAGGTGAAAACCGATCGGGAGACAGGTCAGACAGAATAGGTTCCATGCCGTCTGCAATTGTCGGACGGATCTCATAGTTCAACAGTTTGAAGCCGCTATGAAGTTTCTTGAGATGAACCATTTTAATACTGTGATTTCCTATATCGAGCCCGATAGATTCTTTAAACTTTACTTTTTTACTTTTTGCCATATTTCCTCGCAATATATTTCTATCTAAACAATTTATTTATCCCATTCCGATGGAGATTTATACACCCATGCCTTTTTCTCGAATGCGGTTAATTTTGCTCCTCCCATATCCTCATATATTTCTGGGTAATCCGGAGGTTGTATATATAAAAACCTGTTATCATAGTGGTAATCTTTATCATAACCTGTACCGTCTCCCAATCCATTATGTTTTCCATCAAAATGATATGATGGTATATCCCATTCAAAATCGTTCGGATGATTATAAGGATCCTGTCCGGAACGATGAACGAAACCACGCCTGGTTTGTCCTATTGCGCCAAAGACAGTAATAATACCTCTTTCAAATACAATATCATCGGAAGATTCGGGCCAGACCGGATTATACCATGGATGATCTGTCCCGTATGGTACAGCATAATTAGATGAATTATTATTGGGATATGAACCAATATATCCCTGAGATTCATAAGGAAACCCACATGTTTGGTAACCCGGCGGATATATATTACCATGCAGATTGAACCCTAATATATTCTGCGGTATATATTCATTGATCGGGAAGATATATTTATGCAGATCAACATAATCGTATAATGTATCATTCCCGGTATATGGACTCGGTGCCCAAAAACTAGGCGTGGAACCATGCGGATGCTGATATTGGAAAGTGAATATGCCGTCATAGTGACAAGCCATATTACCATAAATACCTACGTCACCTATTCCTATTGCCGCATAAGCTCCATAAAGCATAATATCATTACAATTATCATCCCGCAGGCTCATACCATCAAATGGATCTCTGTGTTTGTACCTGATAATTACTTTCTTCTCCGAAACCAGACCAAAAAAATCCGTTTCATTCGGATTAAGAGGGTCGTCCGGCGGTTGACCGGGATAAGTGTTTTCATAAGTAATATCACCAACAATGAATATTGTATCGGAACATCCGAAAGTCATAGCACCGCAAACGTCACCTTCTATCCATAACTGAGCATCGTCAACAAATACCGACTGGTTATTAAGAGCAATTGTACCCCCGTGTGACCATACCGTATCATAAACAGGCACATGATTAGTATAGATATGATCGGAATCTTCATACCAGTTACCGCCGGCATTTATAATATAATTTGCCCAATAAGCATTATGCGGGTACCAGCTATATACACCAAAGGTGTCTATACCTGCCAGAACAATATCTCCGTTCTTATATTCAAAGGAGCTACCGTTTATTTTTACATATACAATTTCAGCATTCTCATCACCTATCCACATACCATTTTCACGGATGAGATCGGCAGTTGGATTATAGACAATAGGATTAATGCCATCTCCGTCTCCTCCTTCTGCATATCCACCTAAAAATATTTCATCCATTGGTGCACCGGTGTCTTCCAGATGCACACCACCGGGATATTTTTTTAATAATTTTGCAGTTGTAACCATCGCATGAAAAGTAGGCCAATTATCATTAGTTCCACCACCAGCTTGTTGAATCCAGATATCGTCGTTCGAATGGAGAGGACCCCACAACACATCGGGTCCCCAGAATTTAACGAGTCCCGCATCAAATCCACCGTCTTCATTTTCAGATTTTTCTGAATTTGTAAAATATTGGAATTCTGCCAAGCTTTTGCTTTTAACTAATTTCTCGGAGAATCTTTTTACAGGAGATTTGAAGCGTCTTCTGTCACATCTTTCTGCTTCTATTAATGTCTGGATAGAAACTGCCTGCTGTGTGGGTAAGCCCATAAAAAGCGTAACATGAACTATTTCTTTTTTGTTAGAAACCTTATAAGTGGTCTTACGTCCTTCCTGTGTCATTTTAATTTTTCGAGGTGGAATTATCATTTCAGGATTTTGTTCCAGGATCATATGAGTTCTTGTTGATTCGGTGCGCATGAACAATTCTTCCTGGACAGCATCGTGTGCATAATTAACTTTTGTGGTATCCCAACTGACAATGCCAAGCAGTGAAACAGAAGAAGCCAAAGATATCAAACATACAAGCAAAGCGGCAACCATCAAAATAACGCTTCCGCTTTCGTTTTTCAATATTTTCTTCATAATATCTCCTACTATTAAATAAATTTTTTGTACCCATAAAAGGGTTGTTTTTAAAAATCAAAAATAGGTAAGCAAGACGACCGATATTTTCCAAGGTCTGTGAACCTCTAAGGAGTCTGTCGCTTGCTTAAAATTCGAATCGGT
>JAUVLE010000132.1 GCA_030595905.1 Candidatus Cloacimonadota bacterium
AATAATGTCTATTTTATAAATGATGGATCATACCGTAAACAAACGATGTTACCAGGAGATAAAATTCTTAAAATAAATAATGTTCCTGTTATGGATGCTATCGAAAAAACAAAGAAAAATATTTCCGGCTCGACTAAACAGTGGATAATAGCAAGATTGGAGAATTATCGATCATTTATCAACTTTAATAATTGTGATTCTATCATTGTGGAATATGAGCAGAATAATAAAGTTTTTCAGGAAATAATATATCCGTCTCCTAAAAAATCCAATAAAAAATTACCTTATGTAGAATCAAAACTCCTGAAAGACAATATCGGTTATATTGCAGTAAACTCAATGTCTCCGAAGGATGAAATCGTCCATCTTTTTGATTCCGCTTTAGATTCTTTGTTCAATACAAAAGCACTGATCATCGATATTAGAAATAATGGCGGTGGAAGTTCAAGTACCGGATTTCATATTATTTCCCGGATTTCAAATAAGAATTTACCGTATTTCAAAAGCAAAGTTAGATTTTATAGTGTCGATGAATTCGATAAATGGTTTTCAGAAGAAGAAATGTTTGATATTTTTTATAATGTTTACCAAGGGATATCTCCCGATACGACAGAAACAAATCAAGATTTTCTGCGGGATAAATTCAGAAATAGCGAATATTTCAATATAGAATCAAAACTTCCGATATATGACAAACCGATAGTAGTTTTAATTGGTCCGAAAACCTTCAGTGCAGCGGAGGATTTTCTGGCTCCTTTACACGGCACAGATAGAGTTACTTTGATAGGAAAATCCACAGGAGGAAGTACCGGACAACCTCTTATGATCAATTTGAATAATGATCTTTCTGTGAGAATATGTTCTCGAAGATGCTGGTGTGCAGATGGTCATGAATTCGTTGGGAAAGGATTTATTCCCGATATTGAAGTTGAAGAAACTATCGAGGATATTTTATTAGGGAAAGATGTAGCTTTGGAGAAAGCAATTTTATATTTGGAAGAAAAATAAATAGAGTGGGGACGATGTGAATATTGTCTTTATCCTGATTTGTGTATCTTTTCCCTATGTCTGAAGGCATAGGTTATTGATATGAAATTTCTTGAGGTTTTGATTGATTTGTTTGTATCAATAGCCCAGTCATTTATGGCTGGGTTCCATAGAAGCAAAGATGATCACACGCCGTTCACGGCGTTTTAATTCTGGTTTCCAAGCCCCAGATTGGAAACCGATTAACAAAATTATTATACATTTTTCATATCCAAGCTGGGGCTTGGATACGAGTTGACACAGGAGGAAAAATGGGTAAAACTTTTATAGAAAAGATATTAAACGCACCCAAAGGTGCGATAGTATTCCGTAAACCTAATATTGTGCTCACACACGATAATACTGCCAGTATAAAGAACACATTCAATAAAATGGGTGGAGAAAAAGTTTTTGATGCGGATCAACTTCTTGTCGTTTTGGATCACAACGCACCGCCAACCAATGCAAAACTGGCAAATCAATATCAAACGATCCGTGATTTTGTGAAAGAACAAAATGTTACAAAATTCCACGATGTTGGCGAAGGAATTTGTCATCAGGTTATGAGTTATCACGCAAAACCGGGAATGATCATTGTTGGAAGTGATAGTCATACTTGCACGGCGGGAGCTTTTAATGCGCTCGCAGTAGGAATCGACAGAACAGAATCCGCCGGAATCTGGAAACGTGGAGAAACCTGGTTTCTTGTTCCCAACACATTAAAAGTAACATTAAATGGTAAGCTGCAGTCTGGCGTTTATGCCAAAGATATTTCACTCTGGATCATCGGAATGATCGGTTCTGCCGGAGCAAATTATATGAGCATCGAATTTCACGGAGACGGTGTAAAAACTCTTTCCATTTCAGAAAGAATGACGCTGACCAATCTGGCTTCCGAGATGGGTGCGAAAAATGCGGTTTTCCCATACGATGAAGTTCTGGAAGAATTTTTAGATAAACATTCCGAAGATTCGACAAAGTCGAAACATTCGGAAGTTCATAACGGAATTTGGGCAGATGAAGATGCAGTTTATGAAAGAGAGATCGAAATAAATCTAAATGAAATCTTCCCGCTGGTTGCTGCTCCGCATCACGTTGATAATGTAAAAGCAGTTTCCGAAGTGCAGGGCAAAAAGCTTCAACAAGGTCTTATTGGAACTTGTACGAATGGAAGATTAGAAGACATCCGAATCGCTGCAGAAATTCTGGACGGTAAAAAAGTTGCCGAAGGCTTCCAACTTTTAGTAATTCCCGCTTCCAAAAAAATATCTTTGCAAATGATCGAAGAAGGACTAACTGCAAAATTGATAGAAGCCGGAGCAAGTGTGCTGGCAGTTTCCTGCGGTCCTTGTTTAGGAACCGGACAGGGAATTCCGGCAGACGGATACACCGTAATTTCCACCGCTAATCGTAATTTCAAAGGCAGAATGGGAAATAAAAATTCAGAAATATTTTTGGCTTCTCCTGCCTGCGTTGCACATTCTGCGATCAATGGCGAGATCACCGACCCGCGCGGCAAATCTTTTGCAGATAAATATCCATATCCCAAAGCACAGAGCACAACTGTGGATATTCAGCCCGACGATAACAGACGAGAAGCCGGTACTTGGAATTATTCCGATGTGGACAATCTGAACACAGATCAGATGTTTGCCGGAAATCTCACATACCAGGTTCTCAGCTCCGATCCCGAAGCTATAATGCCGTACTTGTTTGTTGATTTTGATGAGAATTTTACCAAGAAGGTACAATCAAACGACGTGGTAATTGCAGGTGAAAATTTCGGCTGCGGCAGCTCTCGTGAACATCCCGCTGTAGGACTTGCTCACGCAGGAGTAAAAGCAGTTATCGTGAAATCTGTTAACCGAATTTTCTACCGCTCATCTGTAAATCAGGGGCTTCCAATTATTGTGATGCCGGAAGTTGTAGATGCTTATAAACAAGACGATAAAGTTGAAGTCAGTTTGGAAAACGGAACTATCAAAGTGAATGAAAAAGAATTTAAATTTGCTCCGCTTCCTGTCGAGCTGATGGCGATCTTTGAAGCGAAAGGTCTGGTGAATTGGATAAAGGAGAATTAGTAGCTCACGGATCGACACGGATTGAACGGATAAGAATATTAGGTGAAATTAGTTTATGAAGAAAAGGAGAATTCATTAATGAAAAATGGAAAAATAATCTTCTTAAATGGTACATCGAGTTCAGGGAAAACATCTATTGCAAAGGAATTACAACAGATTTTGGAAGAACCGTATCTTCTTGTTTCTATCGATAACTTCATATCTATGTTACCACAAAAATATTTGAATGGTGAAGATCCGAAAACTTTTAAGAAAGCAATTTTTAAAATAATTCCCGGAATGCATCATTCAATTTCTGCTCTCGCTTCAGCAGGAAATAATATAATTGTTGATCACGTTCTTGAACAAAAGGAATGGTTGAAAGAATGTGTTAATGCTCTATCTGATTTTCAAGTTCTATTTGTAGGAGTTCGTTGTCCTTTGGAAGAGCTCGAACAAAGAGAACACAAGCGAAGAAACAGAAAAAAGGGAATGGCACGTTTTCAATATGATCTTGTTCATTCTCATAATATATATGATATTGAAGTAGATACTTTCAAATATAAACCTCTTGAATGTGCTAGGAAAATTAAAGATGTTTTAAAAGTAAAAAATGCCTGTAAATCTTTTAAGACACTTGAGAAAAAGTTGATTTGATTTATAAATTTGAAGAAATTAGTGAATCATCAGTCTTCTCCGGCAATTGCAGGAGAAGACTGAAGGTTTAAACTTTTCTTCCAGATTTTTCTTTCACAAACTCAATGACTTTCTCTGCATTTAATTTTTGGTTATTTCCCACAAGTTTTAAAGAGAGAACAGTCTGTCCTTCTCTTTTTGAAAGACCATAAGCGTAGGTTTTATCATAATAATCTAAAATGATGTTGGTAGCTTTATAATAATCATTTTTATTTATTGCTTCAATTGCCATTTTAGTATTTAATCCACCCAATCTGCGTGAAATATTTGTGATCGAATTTATCAGATCAATTTTACTGAAATCTGCATAATCCTTTATCAGCCGATTAATGCGGTTATCTTTAGAAACTTCGATCTTAATAACGGTAGAACTTCTCATTTGTTTAAAGAGGTCATCGGGGATTTTCACTCTTCCGATCATTCTGCTTTCATCTTCCAGCCAGATATTTTGTTTAAGATCAAATTTATTTAATTGTGCAGCCACGTCATTTTCAAACTGCTGGGTTGTAGGTTGATTATCCTGCCCAAGGGCTCCGAAAGCAGAACCTTTATGATTAGCTGTCTTTTCCAGATCCAGCATCTGTTCGTTTGTTTTTCCAATTTCTTCCAATATCTCAGTTTTCCCGCTTCCCGTCATTCCGCCAATAACAATGAGCTTATATTTTATTTTGAAAGAATCGAGCACATAATTGCGATATGCTTTATAGCCGCCTTGCAGACGGTAAACTTTTTTTCCTGCAGTTTGGAAGAGAAGCCCCATCCCTTCGCTGCGAAATCCACCGCGCCAGCAATAAACGCAAATTTGTTGTGACGGAACCAATCTTTGTAGTTCATCAAGATAAGAATTGGTTTTTTCTGCGACATATTCCAAGGCTTTTGCAATAGCGGTATCACGGCTTTCCTGTTTGTATTTTGTGCCTACAACAGCACGTTCCTCATTAGAAAATATTGGAATATTTATCGCACCTGTAATGTGTCCGTCACTGAATTCTGCGGGAGTGCGCACATCGATGATTGGCAGATATTTAGAAACTTTTATGAATTCTTGAATTTTTATTGTCTTCAATATTTTCTCGCTTAGTAGTTGAATTTCTCCTCAACCTCAGTCCTTCGACTCCGCTCAGGATGACACAAGCTTTAGCTGTCAGATAGAAAGACAGATCATTTTATTAAAATTTCTTCCAGAATTTCCAATCTGCCTTCGGGAGCATCGGGAGCATTTGCATAAGGTTTTATTCCCAGCAATTCACAGATCAATGGATAAACATGGATATTTTCAAAGGTTCCAATCTTATAATTAGATTTTATACGTGGTCCTATTGCATAAAAAATTCCATGCATATTTTTTACTATCGGGTCATAGCCATGTGTACCGTGAAGGCGGATAAGTGATCCTGCGCTTTTTGTCATGATCTGCCAGCCTTCATCTGCAACGATGACGAAATCACCGGTATTCCTATTAACAAAATGATACCGCTGAGGAACTTCATCGGGTCGGTAAACTTTGAGATGCTCGACGCTTTTAAGCTGCTTATCCATCTGACTAATAATAGATTCATCTTTTTGCTTTAAATGTATCTGCATGACAGGTCCGCCGCTATAAGTAAAAAGAGCATCCATATCTGAAACAAGGTCATCCAGATAGATGATTCTATCCTGACTTATAGTTGTCATCCCATGATCGCTTACAAGAACCAGATTGATATCATCGGCAATATCCAATTTTTCTATTCCATCCAGAATGTATCCTAAAATGTCATCCATATATTTTATGGTTGGAATGAGATCGGGATTTTCGGGTCCAAATCTATGCCCGTCAGAATCAGGTTCATCAAAATACAATAACACCAGATGCGGTCTTTTTTTCTCAGGTAATTGAAACCATGTCATCACAGAATCTACACGAGCCATGTAGGGAAAATTATGATCGTAAGCTTTAACAATTGATGGCAAATATCCTTTTATCGGGGCTTCCGAACCAACCCAAAAATAGGAAGCACTTTTAACATTTTGTCGTTCTGCAGTCACCCAGATTGGTTCTGCTCTATACCATTTTGCGTCCCGAACTTTAGATTTATCAGCAATTTGATAAACTTCCTTAAATTCCTTATCATAAAATTTATTTGCAGTTAACATATGAGTTTCGGTATAAGCTCCGGTTGCCAGTGAGTAATGATTTGGAAATGTCTTAGAAGGAAAAACCGGTTGTATCGATTCTGCTTTTACACCGTTATCTCTTAAAAAATCAAGATTTGGTGTTTCTGTTTTTGTATCATAATCATAGCGGAAACCGTCAAACGAAACCATGAGTACATAAGGTTCACCTGCAAACAGGCATATAGAAAATGTGATCAATAACAAGATAAAGATCAAATGTTTTAGTGTAATTTTAGAATTCATATTAGCTCCTGAACCAATTATTTAATTTGGATTTAAATACTTGCATCATCCACCTCATTCCATATGAGTCGGCTTTTTGTAGAAAAACGATCTCACTTCTAACCTTCTCCTATCAAGGAGAAGGAGAACAAAACTTCCTCTCCTTTTAGATATGAGTCGGCTTGCGAAGCAAACGATTTCAAGAGGATTGAGGTGAGGTAAAAGCACTCTATTATACTTAACTTTGCAAAAGTATTTACTGTCATTTCTTTCTTTTCTTGCTTAATCATTGAGATTGCTTCATCTGATGCCATTGATAAAAAAACTCGCAAAGACAAACAATTATTATTTAATTGCTGCTAATTCTTCTTTAACAAAATCGACCAATTCTTTTACATATTTTGCAGAAAAATCAAATTTAATTCCTGCTGTTTCGTAAAGTTTATCTACCGGAACGGTATAACCAAGTTTAAGAAAGTTTTCGTATTTTTCCAGTGCTTTTTCTTTGCCGAATTTCTTATAATTACGGTAAACTGAAAGTGCTCCAAGTTGACTCATTCCATATTCAATGTAATAGAATGGGACTTCGAAAATATGTAGTTGGAATAGCCAAAGTAATTTCTTGAATTTTTCTACATCTTTCCAATCTATCCCCGTGTTATATCTTTGTAAAAGTGAGAGGAAATGATCTTCCCGTTCTTCCATTGTATGTTTTGGATTAAGGTATATCCAATGCTGAAAAGCATCCACGATCATGCACCATGGCAGGAAACCGAGTGCGCCTTTAAACTGGTCGAGTTTTGCTTTTTTTAGATCGTTCGCATCTTTATAATATTTATCCCAATGATCCATTGAGAGGAATTCCATTGTCATAGAAGCAAGTTCAGCAACTTCGCTTGGTGTATTTTTATAAGGGTCAAGTTTGATGTTTTTCATAGCGAATGTATGCATTGCGTGTCCGGCTTCATGAAGTAAAGTAACAACATTTCTGTGTAATCCAACTGCATTCATAAAGATAAATGGAGCACCTGTTTCCTGAAGAGGATAGTTGTATCCGCCGGGTGCTTTACCTTTCCTATTTTCCAGATCAAGAAATTTGGAATTCTTCATCATATTAAGTCTTTCTCCAAATTCCGGTTTTATGGTATGCAGAATATCAATTCCTTTATCTATGAATTCATCGATTTCTTTGAATGGTTTTAGAATTTTTCCATCGAGGTCAACGGAAGTATCCCATGGTTTTACAGATTCAAGTTTAAGAATATTTTTTCGTTCTTCTGTAAATTCTTTCAAAAACGGTATAATCTCTTTTTCTACAGCATCATGGAACTTCATCAGGTCTTCGGGTGTATAGGAAAATCTTCCTTTCGCCTGATGCATATAATCTCGATAGTTTTCGAATCCGGCATTTTTTGCTTGTTGAACCCTGAGTTCTTTCATCTCATCAAAGAGCTTATTGAATTCTTTGCGCTTCTCCATCATTTTTTCCATTCGGAGATTCCAGACTTCTTTACGTACTTCTCTATCCTGATCTTTCAAAAATGGTGCAAGTTGAGATAGAGTTTTTTCCTCTCCTTTGTAGGTTACGGTAAGTTTCGAGAAGATAGAACCATACTTATTGGCAAGTTCTCTTTCCCTTACCTGTAATTGTATGTTCTCTTCACGATAAAGCTCGATATCATTGGAAATGATCTGATTTAAAAGAGCATATTGCTCTTTATCAAGCTCTCTCCGATAAGGACTGTCATAAAACTTTTTGTTAAATTTAAAATCGTAAGGTTTGGTTTTGGCAATAACTCCGGCATAGAATTCATTGAATTTTTTTGAATACTCTTCGTTATCTGCAAAACGTGTCATAGCGATATACCGCCATGCCATTTCTTCGGAAAGTATATCGGAAAGTTCACCTATTTTTTCCATGAAATTAATAAGTTCATACGGAGAAGTTATCTTTTCTTCTTCCAACTT
>JAUVLE010000246.1 GCA_030595905.1 Candidatus Cloacimonadota bacterium
TTCCCAAAAGGGTATGATCTTCCTGAAGAAGAAATTGCAAAAGTGAAAGCAAATTGTGAAGCCAATGGCACGAAATTTGAAATAATAAACGATCCCGATGCAGGTTATACAGATGATGTGGAATTCGTTTATTCACGTAACTGGTTCGGTCCCGATTTTTATGAGATCGGCAAAGAAGCAGAAATTGCCAGAGCAAGCAAAATGACAGATTGGATATGCAATCAGGAAAGAATGGATCGCACTGATAACGCTTTATACATTCATCCTATGCCGATTGATAGAGGTAAAGAAGTTACTGATGAAGTAGCAAGCGGTCCTAATTCCATCATCACAGATATCGCCGAAAACAGATTACACACGCAAAAAGCAATTATGGCAATGACCATTGCCGGAATGAAAGTAGATATTTAACTCACCCTGAAAAAGTCTCTTTCAATAATTCTCTCACTTGACTCTTTCAGGGTTGATATTAGCAATATAGATTCAAGAACCTTGAAAGTACTAAATGAAAGAAAAAAATGAAAGAAGCATTTTCAAGGTTTAATAAAATTTTGGAGGAAAAACAAATGTCAAAATTAGCAGTATTAGCGATCGGGGGTAATTCCCTGATCAAAGATAAAAGCCATCAAACGGTAGATGATCAGTATGATTGCATCAAAGAAACCGCTCAACGTATCGTGAAATTGATCGAGCAGGATATTCAAGTTATTGTAACGCATGGAAATGGACCGCAGGTAGGTTTCATTCTTCTTCGTTCAGAGATTTCAAAAGATCAGCTTCACGAAGTGCCGCTTCCTTCTGCAGGAGCAGATACTGAAGGTGCAATTGGTTACCAGATACAGCAGGCTGTAGGAAATATTCTAAAGAAAAAAAGGATTAATAAAGGTGTGACTACTGTAGTAACTCAGGTTTTAGTCGATAAAGATGATGAAGCTTTTCAAACTCCCACAAAGCCGATCGGCCCTTTCCTGAGTAAAGAAGAAGCTGAGAACAAAAAGCAGCAATATGATTGGGATATAGTTGAGGATGCGGGACGTGGATACCGACGTGTGGTAGCTTCTCCCATTCCAATTAAGATCATCGAGCAGGATGCCATCGATTGTTTGATCAAGAATGATTTTATAGTTATTGCTGTTGGCGGTGGCGGTATTCCTGTTATTGAAGATGAAAATGGAAATCTGAGCGGTGTTCCCGCTGTGATCGATAAAGATAGAGCTTCATCTCTTCTGGCAAAGAATCTGAATGCAGATTATCTAATTATTTCCACGGCTGTAGAACAGGTATATCTTAATTTCGGAACGGAAAATGAAAAAGCCATTTCCAGCATGACACTGGCTGAAGCAAAACAATATTGCACTGAAGGACATTTCATGAAAGGAAGTATGCTGCCAAAAATAGAATCTGCTATTGAATTTCTGGAAGGTGGTGGGAAAGAAGTGATAATCACTACTCCCGAATTTATTGTTGATGCAGTTGCCGGTAAAGCCGGAACGAGTATTGTGAGATAATCATAACAACTTCCGAATGTGCGAAGTCTTTCGGAGTGTTGTTTCATATCAAAAACAACCGGAAGAACTTCTGGGCGTTGGATAAATGATTTAAAAAACAAAACAATCGGAAGTGCTTCGCACATTCCGATGTTTCTGAAAAAATGGAGAATAAATGAAAACAAAAGAACAAATATTAGAAAACACGATCAAGCGCTGTCGTGAAAAACATATTATCATTCCAACTTACAAACAGATGCGTGACCCGGAATTGATCCCGGAAAAAATAAGGGCAAAACTGAAAAATATCGGTTTATGGGATTTGAATTCACTGAATATGTTCAGAATAACCTGGAAGAACGAACCGGTAAAATTTGGCGGAGGTTTTGGTGGAGTTAACTACATCGAACTACCAAAAGAGATTACCGGAGTTGATGCGCGCATTTTAATGTTAATCGGAAAATTTTTCCCAACAGGTTCTCATAAAGTGGGAGCTACATTTGGACCACTTGTAGAAAAACTTGTAAGTGGAGAATTTGATCCAACCACACAAAAAGCACTCTGGCCTTCCACCGGAAATTACTGCCGCGGCGGAGCTTATGATTCTTACCTTCTGGGATGTCATTCAATTGCAGTTCTACCCGAGGAAATGAGTAAGGAAAGATTCGACTGGCTTCATGAGATCGGAGCAGAAGTTTATGCTACTCCCGGTTGTGAAAGCAATGTAAAAGAAATTTACGATAAAGCTAAAGAATTATGTCATGCCAGACCGGATGAGATCGTGAACCTTAATCAGTTCAGTGAAATCGGGAATGCACTCTGGCATTATGCTGTAACCGGACCTGCAATGGAAGAAGTATTCAATCTTGAGAAAAAAGGTGAACAAAGATTCAGTGCTCTTTTCCTTACGCAAGGTTCAGCCGGAACACTTGGTTGTGCCGAATATTTAAGAAAAAAACATCCGACTTTCAAAGTCTGTGCCGGCGAAGCACTGCAATGTCCAACACTTCTTTATAATGGTTATGGTGGTCATCGCATCGAAGGTATCGGTGATAAACACGTTCCCTGGATTCACAACATGAAGAATATGGATATGGTTGCAGGAATAGATGATGAACCGAATATGCATATTATGCGGCTTTTCAATGAACCCGAAGGTAAAAAACTACTCATCGAAAAAGGTGTTGATCCACAACTTTTGGAAAAACTCGACCTTCTGGGAATATCCTCGATAGCTAACTTGATGGGTGCTATTAAGATGGCAAAATACTACGAAATGAATGAAAATGATGTCGTCTTCACAGTAGCCACAGATTCTATGGAAATGTACCAATCCAGAATGATCGAAGAGCGCAATCGATTAGGCGAATTCGATAATAAAGCTGCTGAAGTGGTCTACACAGCCGACCTTATGGGGATTGGAATCGACCATATGATAGAAATGACCTATTATGAAAAGAGAAGAATGCATAATTTGAAATACTTCACCTGGATAGAACAACAGGGAAAAACCGTAGAAGAACTCAACGCTCAATGGTATGATGATAATTACTGGAAACATCAGTTAGAGAAAGTTGACCTGTGGGATGAGGAAATAACTAAATTCAATGAACGAACAGGTCTATTGAAAGAATATTAATGAAACATCGGAATGTTCAATTCATTGATCTTCCGATTGTTTTAGAAAATTACATTCCGAAGATTCGATAAATCGAAACATTCGGGAAGTAATCGGGTAGAAATTATGAAAGATAAATATTACTTTGAATGTATAACCTGCGGGAAGAGATATTCTCCGGATGAGGTTACCTACCTCTGTCCTGCATGTGAAAAAGAAAACGACGGCACACAGCCGCCAAAAGGCGTTTTGAAAACTCTTTATAATTATGAAAAGATCAAAACCCGCTATAAAAAACACAAACTCTTCGATAAGCTGAAAGAAAAAGAATATAGAGAACTTTTACCGATAAAATCAGAACGAAGTTTGTCTTTTTTAAAAGTTGGAAAGACTCCACTTTATGATGTTTCAAACTTAACAAGTTTCAAAAACTTGTTAAGTTTTAAGAAAGTCCCTTTCCATCTTTTCCTCAAAGACGATTCCCAAAATCCCACCTTCTCCTTCAAAGACAGAGCTTCCGACCTGGTTTGTGCTGTTGCCAAAGAGAATGGAATCGATACCATCGTGACAGCTTCGACAGGAAATGCCGGTTCTTCACTCGCTGGCATCTGCGCATCACAAAACCAGAAAGCAATTATATTCGCACCGGCATCTGCGCCCAAAGCAAAACTTACCCAGATTCTTATGTATGGAGCCCAATTAATTCCAGTTGATGGTTCTTACGATGATGCTTTTGACCTCAGCATCGAAGCTACTAAAAAATTTGGCTGGTACAATCGCAACACTGCTTACAATCCTTTTACAATCGAAGGAAAGAAGATCGTTGCTTTTGAAATCTTCCAGCAGATGAAACGC
>JAUVLE010000223.1 GCA_030595905.1 Candidatus Cloacimonadota bacterium
CCCTGATATCCCTCAAGATGAATGGGTCTGTTGCCTGAACAATGTTTTTCGGATAGAATTCATCCACCATCGATCTTTCATCGATTTCATAGGGAACTGTGGAAGGATTTTGATCACGATAGATCATTCCTCTCGAAGGTAGGAGAGGATATTCAAGTTTATATTCGATGTAATTTGTAGTAAAAACAGATGCAGTTACGTTCGGTTCATCGGAAAGCTGAACAGAAGCATGGATAAAAGGAAGTTCTGCGTATCCTTTTTTGGTAGTGTTCACACTTCCTTCAAATTTGATTTTTGAATAGGTTTTCCCATCGATTGTTACGATATCGATACTGTGATCACCAAGATAATAATCGAGTTCCATCTCGGAATTACTGATCTGATCGAATGTGACTTCATAACCGTCAAATGCAGATAAACCGGTCATTACAAAGAAAAATGCTATTAAAGATAAATATTTATTTTTCATCTTCAACCTCCAATTTTTTTATTTATGTTTTTAAATAGAGCAATAATCGTTCCGACTATTTCTATTATAATCTTGGAAAATATTCACGCACATATAAAAAACTCTAAGATCATTTTAACAATAAACACTTTTTAATGGCAATGTTTTTATTTCCTACTTTTAATTTATAGAAATAAATTCCTGAAGAAACGGGTTGATTTTTCTCATCGGTGCCGTCCCAGATTATGGAGTGCATCAACCGTGTTGATGCAGCGGTAACACAGTTACCGCACTCCAAAATATTAAGAGTCTTAATTTTCTGACCCTTGATATTATAAATTTCGATCTTTGCGTTCTCTGCATCCTTTGCGGTGAGATTAAAAGAAATTGTTGTGGTCGGATTAAATGGATTCGGGTAATTACCAATAAGTTCTGTCTTGATAGGAATAAGTAAATCATCTGCATTAACCGGTTCGTGTACAATCACAGCATCGGGTGATAATGGGGATTCATAACCACCATCATAGACAGCTTTGATGTTATATACATATGTGCCGGCTTGTACATCTAAATTCAGATACAAAGTATCTTCTATATTATTTGCGATTAAAGAAAGATCTCTAAATACTTTATAGTGAGAAAGTCCTCTTGTGGAAGGCACTTCCCAAGTAACCAGGACGTCCAGACCAGAAGTTTCAGCATGAGGATTCTGAGGTGCGGGTAATGCAATATAGATTGTTTCAATATTAGATGGAAAGGATTCACCGACATCATAAATAGCGGTTACATAATATTCATATTCTCCGGCAGAAAGGGCAAGATCATCATAAGTTGTTTCATCCGGGTTTGTTATTTCATATATCATTTCATTATTGCAGTAAATATTATAACCTGAAAGATCACGCGTGGCGTCAGGATATGATACTTTATTTTTGGTTTTTCTATGAACGGATCGATTTCTTATTTCTGAAGCGGGTTGATCCCATTGCAGGTGAACATCATTGTAGCATACAACTTCAGCAACTAAATTTGAAGGTGGATAACCTTCCGGAAGGATGAAATCTATATCAGGAGTTATTAATCCTGCCGAGACATCTATTCCGATAATTGTCTGAGCAATATAATTCACTAATTCTGCAGTTACATCATATGAACCGGGACTCAATTCCAGAGAATATTCACCAAACTCATCAGGATTTGTTGTAATAGCACCGGCAGTTACAATAACGTTCTGCACGTTTCCCGAGCCGCCATCCAGGATAACTGTTCCTTCAATATAGCCCGGAATAACTTCACCAAGAATAACATCATCTACATACCAGTGATCAATATTCCATGAGTTACCGTCGAAAACCCAGGCAACCTGAAAGTTCGGAGAACCCACATTATTATCATCTATGATAATTTGTTCGGTTGTTGATGATAGATTCTGGGCTGGCCAGGCTTGTACTACATTCCATGTAGAACCGCTATCACTCGTAGTTTCTAATCGCAATTGGTAAGTACCTTCATAGTGATCTATGCAGTGCTTAAATTCCAGGACTAATTCATCCATACCGGCTGTATTCACTGGTTTGGAGATTAATCTTTGAACAGCAAAAGTGCTTGGAAGCCATTGGAATTCTGCTTCAGGCGGTGTTCCTCCTGCGTTACAACCTGTTCCCTGTATCCAGTTGATCTGTCCTGAACTTGATGTTGCAGACCAGTCTTCAGGGAACCATGTATCGAAATATTCCTCGATCAGATATCCACCTATTTGAATATCGAAAAATTCACTTTCTGATATTCCACCGGCTGCAGAAATAATAATATTTAGAGTCACAAAATAAGATTGAGGTGTATTCAACTCAGCAGTAGCACTAAAAGGCTGTTCTGAGCTTGAATTTCCCGGGATATTTCCATAACTGATAGCTCCCGTTTCATTAATTGTAACATAAGGATCTTCTGTTATTAGTTCCCCGAAAACATAAAAAGCATCCGAAGAACCTGTATTGCTGATAGTAATAATAATATCGACCGTTTCCCCCGGATCCCATTGCAAATTTCCATTACCCTGCATGGTGTCATCAATATTAAATCCACCGAATTCCAATACCGGGGCGTGGGCAGTTATAGAAAAATTGCTTATCCATGTATTCGATCCGTCTGTAGCTTCCAGTGTGAATAAGATCACATGTTCATCCGGAACAGATATATCGACTTCAAATGAAAATGCACCGGCTATTGTTACCCTGTGTCCGGCAGGGATATTTCCGAAATTCTCTGTATGGTCTAAAATAGTTATATATGTATCTATGGAAGATAGAGTTACATCTATGTTATCTGCCTGCAGATTTCCGGAATTTTGCATTGTAATATCAAGCAGTACGGTTTCACCATAATCAAGCAAGCCATTATTATTTCCGGCAGAATCATTTATAGCATGATCCTGGTAGGTGACATAAGCATCACCCTGAATAACTGTGATATTTTCGTAGATTGTTTTCGTGTTAAATCCGGTAATGACAAGTTTGGCATCTCCTGCATTAAGAGAATGAGAGATCACAACATTTCCGGCTTCGTCGGTGAAGCCAATGTATGCTGTGCCTTCCTGATACAGGGAGACTAATGCGCCTTCAACGGGATTTCCGTTCCTTGTTATTGTGGTTGAAAAATCAATTCCTATCATAACGATTTCGTTAGAGAGTGTAAGTAAAGCTGGTGGAGCAGTTCTAACCTGCAAAGAAGCATCACCAAATACTATCCATGATTCCATCTCGGGTTGACCGCTATTTATATCTTCCATGGTCATCAGGATGGAACTATTGAAACATAATGCGCCATAAGATGTTTTTTGCACATCGGTACTGATACCGTTTTGTCCCGGATGTAAACTGTAATCATAACCACCGATCAGAAGGTCGTTAAAATAATCCTGTCCTCTCATGGGAGTTGACCAGCTTTGGTCGATGGAAGAGGCATACATTCCTACAGCACCGCCATTTACTTTGTGAAGCCAGGCTTCCGCAAAACATTCGGTCGTATGGAATTTGCCATTAACACAGGCTACGGAAACAATAAACGGAAGCATATCTCCATTTGTAAGGCTATTAATATGGGAATTGCTGAAACCGGATGTACCCCATGATGTTGTAGAACCATGACCACAATAGTTAATAATACTGGTTCCGGTATTCACAGCATTTGTCACCATTGTTGCATTTGCCGAAGGATCATAAATAGGTGTAAATGATTCATAGGTAAAAGGATCCAGTTTATCGTTCCAGATCACATCGAGATGCTCGTAATCCAATTCGCCATCATCTCCGGGTCCCTGGCTGGAAGCGATACCTGTTGCTGCTTCATACCAGCTACCGCCGATTTCTGGGTCTCTTTCGTAGGTGATGGTCTTATCTACCTGGGTGGTTACATGAGTTGTATTATTTGCGCAGAATCTTGCGATTATTATATCGGGATAAGCATCGGTTCCAACAACACGACCAAGATTTGGATCAGTTGGCGATCCATAAGCATTTGTCGGTCCCTGAATATCTGCCCAGTCTCCCACAAGCTGAACGTAGAGGATGTCATTGTGAGCATTATATTGAGTGCTTACCAAATTTGCTACATTGGTACCTGTGGCTACTTCTTCTTCATAAACGGTGAATCCTTTTTCTTTCTTCCATTGGATGTAAGGAATGATCACACCGGCATCACGAGCAGTGCGAATAACAAGGATCGAACCGAAATCTGCGATCTCATTCTCGAATCGGCTGTTATCATAGTTTATGAAAATGTTTCTGTAGATCGAATTCATCTCGCGTGCTACTTTCTTTTTATGAACCGTAATAGGATTGATCGAAGGTGTATAGTTCTCCTGCAGTTTAACGGTAACATTCGTATGAACACGAAGGATGTTTTTATCTGCATTATATTGGAAGGGATGAACATAAACGTTAGTTCCCCTGATATCCCTCAAGATGAATGGGTCTGTTGCCTGAACAATGTTTTTCGGATAGAATTCATCCACCATCGATCTTTCATCGATTTCATAGGGAACTGTGGAAGGATTTTGATCACGA
>JAUVLE010000114.1 GCA_030595905.1 Candidatus Cloacimonadota bacterium
GATATCTGAAAGTTCAGGCAAGTCAGGTTCCTGAAGGTTTAGTATTGGAAGCAGCTTTTGCATTATTCCAGGAATGGGAAGGTAGTAAAGTAAAATGGCTCAAAAAGTGGAGTAAGCTGCCTAATGCTTTATTCATTCCCGAAGCAGGAATTTATTATTTTGCTATCATTGATAATTACCACGACAAAGAATCTAAAGAATCTATCCAGATAAAGGTAGATTTTATTCCTGAATTCGATGCTGGAGAACCTAATAACAGTCCTGATGCAGCTACTGCAATAGAATTTGGAACAACTGTTAAACCTGCAATTTTCCCAACCGGTGATATCGATTGGTATAAAGTTAATGTAACAAAGCAAGGTTATATTCTTGTTAAATCTAAAGATGTTCCAGAAGGGATTGTTCCAGATATTTACTATGCAACTTATGATGAATGGGCAAAGCCAAAAATCCAAAAGATACGCAACTGGCATAAACTACCAGATGCCTGCGCAGTTACAGAACCGGGAGAATATTACATTCCGGTTATTGATGATTATAATGATAGATCTTCCGAAACGCCATTTAGCTTTTTAGTGGAATTTTTGGATGAAATGGATATCAATGAACCCAACAATGATTTTAAAACTGCAAAATCCGTCTCTCGTGGAGATACGTTGAAACTTGCTATTTTTCCACAGGGCGATAATGATTACTATAAATTAAAAATAGAGACCGGCAACAAACTCAAATTCATGGCAAAAGATTATACGGGAATAGTACCGGAAATCAGATTATATACACTAAATGAAAATGATAAGCTCGAAGTGGCAAGTAGTTGGAAAAAACTACCTGCCGAAGTTGATGTTACACCCGGAACTGAATATTATCTCCTGGTTCATGATGATAATGGAGATCAAGGTTCCCAGCAGGTTTTTGAATTAAGAATCGAATAAAAATAATCTTTAATTATTTATAAAAGGGGTTCGTTTGAATCCCTTTTTTGATATTATCATTCTGGTTACCAAGCCCCAGCTTGGTAACCTAACTTGAATATATCCCCGTTTCCACGGAAATGACAGTTTCTGTTATTTTGTCATTCCCACGAAAGCATATCTTCGAGTAATCGGGGATGGGAATTCATTTTATCCAAAAGATTTGACTTTAAAATCAACTTTTCTATTTTTACTTTGATTTATTATTAGAATTCAAAGGGAATTATGATAAACTTTAAATTCGTTGGTTTTGATGAAAACCTTATCCAAAAGGTAATTGTGGAGAATCAGGATAGTTCATGCCTGTTCCTCTTTCCCACTCAATCCAGCAAAAAAGAAGCTAAGAGATTATTTCTTCAGAATTGGAATTTCATTGAAAGCGAATTTCTGACGATGGATGAATGGAAAGAATTATTATTCCCGACCGCTTTTCCCATCCTGAAAGAAGAAAAACGTTCCCTGATGTTCTACAAAGCTCTATCCAAAGATGATAAAGAATTTTTTAATATCGGTAGTTATTTCCAATCTATTGAGCTTGCTCATAATTTCTTCAATTTCTGGGAAGAAATAATGGAAGAACAGATTCCTGATGAAAACATCGAACAAGTTCTTTCCTATAAACACACAGCCGGGAACTGGCAGTTGGAAACTTTTGAACAACTCAAAAAGATAAAAACTCAATATTATCATCTTCTTCAGAAAGAAAAGTTCACCGATAAGATCTTTCTTCATAACGTCGATGAGATACAGTCTGATACAAAACTCAGCAGGATAGTAGTGGTAAACCAGTTTTATTTTACCACTCTTGAAAAAAAGATATTAAACAAATTCGACAAAGAAGTTCTGATCTATTTACAATTGCCGGAGAGCGTCTTTGATAAAGATGAATTGAACGTTCTGAATAATTTTGATGCATCGATGATAAAACAACATCTGAAGAGCAAAGTGAAAGTTATTCGGTCTTCAGAACAGTTTCAAATGGTTTCCAATCTGCTATCCGAACTCGAACCGGACAAAAAAAATACGATCATCGATTTCAGATTCGATCTTCAACCCTATTCCGGTTTCCTCTCTCACCGTTTCTTCTCGATCTCAAATTCAATTCCATTTACAAATACAGCCATTTTCAGGTTTTTCCAGATCACACTTGACCTCTTGAACTCGATAGTCTGGAAAGGAAAACCGTTCCTGCTTTCTTTGCAGCAAATTCTAAATGCAACTCTTTCCGATGAATTTCTATCCTGTTTTGTGCAGGAAAAAATAAGACGTGAGCAGATCCGAACATTCCTGTTTGAACTCATTGAAAACGATTACCAATATCTCGATCTCGATTATTTCTTCCAAAATGAAAATGAATTCAAAAACGAATTTGAGCAGCTTTTCAAGTTCCTGCAGAAAACACAAAATATTAAAAGCATCGAAACATTGATCGAATTCATAAATACTGAGATCGATATTGAGAAACTGGCTACAGAAGAAAGCAGAAAAACCGATATTATCAAAGTGTTTTATGAGCTTCTGGCTGATTTTGTATCTATAGAAAAAATCGGCATTATCCCCGACTGGAAATCAATTTTCTCCGGCAGTATCACAACCAATATTCTGCAGCTTTTCCTGGACTATATGAAATCGAAACAGATCATGTATGAGTTGGACGATTTTGCAGAAAACCGGATTCAGATCACATCTCTTCAGGATTCAAGGAATTTAATTTTTAAAAACGTATATATTCTTAATGTCATTGAAGGAATTCTGCCGGCTGCCAAACATACTCAATTCCTGCTTTCCGAAAATCAAAGAAGTAAATTGGGATTGAAAATTTACGAAAATATCAAACTGCGAGATAAATATTATTTCTATCGATTATTAGCCTGCTGTGAAAATGCTGTAGTTTTCACACGCTGCAACCTGGAAGAAAACATCGAGGTCAGCTCATTCATAGAAGAATTAAAATTATACGATCTGGTGGAAGAAATCGATAATTCCAATGAAAAAAACAATCTGTATGGACTAACATTTTCTTCTCTGCTAAATAAAAACAATTCCCCGCTTCCCGATATTGATAATATCGCATCAGATTTCTTTACAATCCCACACGAGCAAAGTGATTTCCCTGATAATAAAATAGCTCTCAGTTTTTATAAATGGGATAAATTGAAGAGAAATCCATTTGAGTATTACATTGAGTATATTGCAAAGTTAGAAGCTCGTAACCCGCAGGTTTTGAGTGACTTCAGCAGCAAATTGATCGGCACGATATCGCACAATATCTTTGCGCTCATCTGGAATCGTTTGATAGAGGTTTATCATAGCAACACGATCCATCATAATTTTATGTATAATACAAAAAACTATGTTGATCAGGCTATCGAGTATTTCCTGAAATACAACAAAAAGCTTAAATATCTTTCACCACATAATTATTCTGAAAACTATTTCAGGAATATCTTCATTCCGATCCTGAAAGACGGAATTGCAAATTTCTTCTTCCGGCTTCATAATGAACTGCAATTCACAGATAAAAGTATTTCCGTATTTCCCGAAACCGGAAAAGCAACGCAAAAGAAATTCTTTGATTTAAATGAAATCGAAATTTCCCTGCACGGCAGACCGGACATTTGCATCCACACTGCCGATGATAAATTGTATATTTTCGACTATAAAACCGGTAGTAGTAGTTACAAAAAAGTTAATAAGTATAATGAGCAATTACAATTCTATGAATTAATTAACTATCTCATCGAATCACCTGAATTTGAAAATAAACTTAGTTCCTATCTGTTCTTTATTGAGGAAAAAAACCTATCAAAATTAACTAAACCGATCGATCTGAAAGAAGCAATAACAGAAGTCGTTCAAAGCATTTTGGGGAATGGTTTTTCATTGGCAAAATCGAGAGACGATTATGAAGATATCGAGATCACACGCCGTGACTTGAAAATGAAGCTGGAATTTGGAAATATAGAACATTGAAAAGCAATTATTATCTTCTCATTTTTGTGGATAAATAGGAGTTTTAATGAACCTGGAACTTTTGGAAAATGCTCTCAAGAAGAGATGGACATATAAATATAAATGGGGAAGAAAGCAAAGCAATGATTGGGATGAATTGACTAATTTCATATACAGTACAAGAACATTTAGCAGTGTATTAGAACAAATTAAACACTTTGATGTTAACTTACAAAATTATGCTTTAAATAGATGGTATAATTTTTGGAGTGCAATGGGTGTTGAATATATTTTTTCAACATATAATATTGTTGTTCCAAATAAAAATCGTTATGATAAATTAGTAGATTTTAAGATAAATAATATCCCATTTGATCATAAAACATCCGTTTTTCCAAAAGGATTTGGCAAACCGATTGAATATGCAAAAGAACACAAAAGCGAAATTATAAAATGGTTTTATGTCAATCAAAGTCAGGAGGGTAGAAAGCATTTAAAAAACAGGCTTTTCATAGTTTTATATAACAGCTTTAATCACGAACATTGGAAACTTAAAGCAGAAATCTTTTTATTGAAAAAAGCTATCGATGCTTATATTGGAAAATTTGATAAAGCAGAATTATGTGAATTTAAAATTGGAGATGATCTTATTTATTCAGATATTATCTGGCTGGAAAGGTGACAATATGGCTGCAACACAAGGTTTAATTATAAATGCAACAACTTTTAAATATCATTCAGAATTTTTTCAGCAAAGAAAAATTAAATATTAATTATGAACTACATCGGATCAAAAAATAAACTTTCTTCATTTATCGAAGATACAATAAAATCTGTTATCGGTAATGATCTGTCAGATAAGATATTTTGTGATATTTTTGCAGGAACGGGTATAATCGGACGCAAATTCAAATCAAAAGTCAAACAGGTTATAAGTAATGATTTTGAATATTATAGTTATGTTCTTATTCGTAATTATATTGGAAATCATAATCCTTTAAATTATCAGGAAAATATTAATTATCTAAATGATCTTGAAGAAGTCGAAGGATTTATCTATAAAAATTATTGCCTCGGAAGTGGAAGTGGGCGACAATATTTCAGCGATAAGAACGGAAAAAAAATAGATGCAATTCGACAAAAAATTGAAGAATGGAAATCAAAAAAAGAAATTAATTCAGATATGTATTACTTTTTAATTGCTTCCTTACTTGAAACTGCGGACAAATTAGCGAATACTGCTTCTGTTTATGGAGCTTTCCTGAAAAAACTAAAAAAATCAGCTCAAAAAGATTTGATATTGGAACCTGCTCTTTTCGATATATCTAAGAATAAACATCAAGTTTATAACGAAGACAGTAACAAACTGATAAAAAAAATCGAAGGTGATATTTTATATCTCGATCCGCCTTATAATGCAAGACAATATGGTGCTAATTATCACATATTAAATACAATCGCGAAATATGACAGTTTTATTCCAAAAGGAAAAACCGGATTGAGAAAATATAAACGATCGAAATATTGCAGCAGAACTTCTGTCATAAATGAATTCGAAAATTTAATCAAAAATGCGAAATTCAAATATATTTTTCTCAGCTATAATAATGAAGGTTTGATGACGGAATCTGAGGTAAAAAAGATTATGAGCAAATATGGTAATTATGATATAATAAAAAAAGATTACCAACGATTTAAGGCAGATAGAACAGAAAATAGAAATCATAAAGCTGACAGCACTACGGAATATTTACATATTCTTGGAAAAAATTGATTAACGATGTTTTTATTCAAAATTGCGCTGCCAATCAGGTGATTGGTGACGAAATTAAGGATTGAGTATGAAGCCAACGATCATTCGAGCCAGTGCCGGAACAGGGAAAACTTACCGGCTTTCTCTGGAATTCATTAACCTTCTGCTTTCGCAGAGAGTGGATTTCAAGGAAATCCTGGTTATCACATTCACCAAGAAAGCAACTGCGGAGATCAGGGAACGTATTTTCGAACATTTGCAGAATATCGTTCATAAAACTAAAATATCTCAAGAGATAATCAAAAGTTTGCAAAACACGATCAATCCTGAATTAAAATTCGATGCAGAAGATATTGAATTCTTGAAAAGCACCTATCAGAAAATGCTCACCAATAAATCGGAAGTGAATATCAGCACCATAGATTCGTTCATCAATGCGGTTTTCAGCGGAATTATTGCACCTTTTCATAACATCGTTAATTATCAGATCGACAATAATATCAATGATGAATATCTTCCCGAAATCTACCAGCACATTTTGAAAGATGATCATTTAAAACTTTATGAAGATATTTTTCTGGAAGCAAAACGCAGAAACCTGGAACAATTTAATAATTTCATAAAAGATGTTATCAATTACCGCTGGCTGTTCGAGTTCATCGATCTATCGAAATTTTCCGAAATTAATATAGAAAAAAAGAAAGAAAAATGTTTCCTGTCTTACAAAAAGAAAATGGCTGAATTCCTGCAGCTTCTATCAAATGAGATTAAAATCTATCTGGGTAAAAAGGGTGACACAATAAGCTGGAAACAACTGCTTCAAAAAGATCATTATAACTTATTGAAAGAACAAATAGATTTTAATACACTTGATGCGGATGATCTGTACGACGAGCTTTACAATTGTTTCTCTGAAAAGATTTTTATCGAAGGAAATTATGCTCTTCTTCTAAATGACAAAAATTTGTGGATGGGAAACAGGATCAGAAATCCCGAATTGAAGCCAATCTTTAAGGAAATGCAACACGAATTAGCTAACTTTTTGTTTTATGAAAAAGCATTAAATGAGCAGTTTAATATTATTTCCCTCGCTGCAGAAATCCTGAAGATCTATGATAAAATAAAATTCAGAGATAAGATATTTACTCATTCCGATATCAGCTATTACACTTTCCGATATCTGTATGACAAAGAGCTTTCTATCATTGAAAACAAGAACGTTCTCAACATCTTTTATGAACAGCTTTCCTACAATACTCGCTTTATTCTTATCGATGAATTCCAGGATACCAGCATTCTTCAGTGGAAAATATTCCAACCCCTAATTAGTGAAACACTGAGCGGCGAAGGGCAAAAATCTTATGGTGATTTGATTGTTGTGGGAGATGAGAAACAAGCGATCTACGGCTGGCGTGGGGGTGAACGCAGGTTGCTTTCAGATTTCCATAAACTCTTAAATATTGATGTTCAAACGGATTCATTGACTACTTCCTACCGCAGCAAACCGATCCTGATGAACTGGATCAACAGATTGTTTTCTTCCGAATTTCTTAACTTTATTGATGATTGGAATTATATGAATATCGATAGTTTCAAAAAGCAGGATGGTTTTGTTCAAGTCCATTTCAGGAATCGTGAAAAGATCGAAGGAGTTCAGGAAGAAAAGCTGGACCAGGTTCACATCTATCATGAATTTGTGAATGAAACTCTTTTGCCGTTGATAAATACAGGAAAGATCACGCTGCACGACACTGCCATCCTGATGAGAAAAAACAAGGAACTGGAAGAAATGGCAACCGTGCTGGATGAAGCAGGGATCAGCTACACATTGGAATCTTCCGGTTCGCTTTTTGACCACCGGGCAATAAAACCGATACTTTATATTTTGAAATTCATAGTTTATGAAGACCCGATCGAATTGATCAAATTCCTGCGTTCGGATATTGTGTTAATGCATCCCGGAGAACTAAAACAAATCCTGAACTCTTATAAAAACTCAAATGATCTTGATGAATTCTTCCAGCAAACTTCAGATAATCATTATTTGAATATTCTTCAAAAGATCAGAATTAAAAGAAATTCAATTGTGAATATCGTTAAAACTATTGTAGAGGAATTCAATATTACAAAATTATTTTCCTCCGAAATAGAATTGAAGAATATTCATAGATTTCTGGGAATTGCAATCGAGTTTGAAAACACCGATCATGAACACACCATCGATCTCCCCGGATTTTTATCGTATTGCCTGGCTTTAAAAGAAAAGGATGAGTATTCGCAACTCGGACAAACCTACTCCGATGCTATCAAATTACTAACTATCCATAAATCCAAAGGTCTGCAGTTTGAAACGGTTTTCACCCTTTTCGATGTAACTTCCACTCCCGGTGGGAATTATCCCGGTCTGAAATTATACTATAATTTTAAAGATAACTTTTACGATCTCCAGGATTTTGTATTAACCTATAATTTCGATAAAATCCTTAAGAAATCCGATAAAAAGGAATTAGTTGAAAAAGTTGAGAAAAGAAATGCCGGTGAAGAACTAAACAATATTTATGTAGCTTTAACCAGGGCAAAGAACAATCTCTTTATCTATCTGCATTACAAAAAGAAAGGTGACCTGGAGAAATTTATCGGGGAGGTCAAGGATGAAAGTTCCGTTCTGAAAAACATTACAAAAACCATTTTCAATGAATTTTCCGATGATATGAAATCGATTTCCGAAGTTCATCAAACTCTTGAATATGGGGAAATCACAAAAGATATTTCCGAAGAAGAAATTCAAACATCTGCTTCTTTACCATTTGCAGGAAAATACCTGGAACTTTACAATTGGGAAGATCTTTCCGAGAAAAAACAGGAAAATCTTTATCAAATAAAAAAAGAATTTTTAGAGAATCAAAGCGTTCTTACCGGGAATATTGTTCATTTTTATTTATCCAATATCGATTATGAAAATGAGCAAAATAAACGAACTGCTTTCAATAGAACCGTTGCCAAATATGGAAGTTTGATGCATCGTGATGAAATACAGTTAATTATTGAAAAAACGAACAACTTCATCAGAGAAAATATAGACCTGTTCAATAAAGATAATTGGGATAAGGTTTTCAATGAATATTCTATATTCGATAGTTTTGGAAAGGAGTTCCGTATAGACCGGATGATGGTGAATACCAGGAAAAAAGAGATACTGATAATAGATTACAAAACCGGAGAACAATACGAAAAAGAGCAGCTTGATAAATATAAAGTGATTGTTGAAGAGTTAGCTGTAGTGAAAAAAGATAAATATAGTGTGGATGTGAAGTTTGTAGAAGTGCCTTGTCATTCCCGTGCAAACGGGAATCCATGATTATTAATAAATGAGATTCCCAATTTAATTGGGAATGACAGTAATAACTAGGAGCAAAATAATGAGCAAACTAATGATAAGCGTTTCAGGAGTACGGGGAATATTCGGTGAATCTATAACACCGGAAATAGCAGTAAAATTCGCATCCCATTTCGGGATATTCTGTAATCGTGGAAAAATAATTGTAGGCAGAGACTCACGAACCAG
>JAUVLE010000240.1 GCA_030595905.1 Candidatus Cloacimonadota bacterium
TCTTATTTCCCCTTCAGGAGAAAAGATGTTCCGCGAACCGGATCTTATTGACGTTTGGTTTGATTCGGGAGCAATGACTTATGCACAAATGCACTATCCTTTTGAAAACAATAAAGAGTTTGAAAACAATTTCCCTGCTGATCTTATCGCCGAGGGTGTTGATCAAACAAGAGGATGGTTTTTTACTATGCACGCAATTGCCGTAATGCTTTTCGACTCGGTGTCGTACAAAACCTGTGTTTCTAATGGTCTCGTTCTTGACAAAGACGGAAATAAAATGTCGAAACGCCTTGGCAATGCAGCCGATCCGTTTAAGATTATCAACGAATATGGACCGGATGCTCTCAGGTGGTATATGATGACAAACGCACAACCGTGGGATAATCTAAAATTTGATCCAGCCGGAATCGGTGAGGTTCAAAGGAAGTTTTTCGGAACACTTTATAATACTTACGCATTTTTTACTCTTTATGCCAATATCGACGGTTTCGATTACTCGGAAGATGATATTCCTTATGAAAAACGTCCCGAACTCGACCGCTGGATATTATCAGAATTAAATACTCTCATCAAAAATGTTGATGATTATTATGATGATTATGAGCCCTCAAAAGCAGGTAGAGCTATTCAGAATTTTGTTGACGGCTATTTAAGTAACTGGTACGTTCGTTTATCACGAAGAAGGTTTTGGAAAGGTGATTATTCTGATGATAAAATATCTGCATACCAAACACTTTATAAATGTCTTGAAGTAATTGCACAATTATCTTCACCTATTGCACCTTTCTTTACTGATAATTTATTTATTGATCTTAACAAGGTAACAAAAAAACATAATGTGAAATCCATTCATCTTACGGATTTTCCAAAAGCAATAGATGAACAAATAGATAAAAAATTGGAGGAAAGAATGCAGCTTTCGCAAAAGATTTCTTCTATGGTTTTATCTTTACGGAAGAAAACTAAAAACAGAGTTCGTCAGCCGCTTAATAAAATTATGATCCCTGTTCTTGATGAGAATTTCAAAAAACAAGTACAGGCAGTCGAAGACCTGATATTGTCAGAAGTAAATGTAAAAGAAATTGAATATATTTCTGATGCATCAGGAATATTGGTTAAAAAGATCAAACCGAATTTTAAAACATTAGGTCCGAAATACGGCAAGCTGATGAAACAAATATCTCAGGCAATAAATTTATTTAACCAGGAAGATATCAGCTTAATCGAAACAAATAATAAATACGAATTATCTCTCGAAAATCAAAAAATAGAAATATCAATTGATGATGTTGAGATTATGACTGAAGACATTGCGGGTTGGGTTGTAACCAATTTGGATAATCTGACAGTTGCCTTAGATATCACAATTACAAAAGAACTGGAAGAAGAAGGAATTGCCAGAGAGATAGTTAACCGGATTCAAAACCTGAGAAAAGACAATGGTTTTGAAGTTACTGATAAGATCGTTTTACAGATAGAAAAAAATAATACTATTTTTGATGCAATCAACAATAACATTTCTTACATTTGTTCGGAAACTTTAACAGATAGATTCGAGTTTCTCGATAAATTAGAAACCAACGATTCTATGAATATTGAATTGAATAATAATATTAAAATAACAATAAATATTAAAAAGATAAGTTAATAATTTTACTCAAATATTTCGTTTCTTACTAAAAAAAATGAGTTATGAAAGATACTAAATCGGAAACAAAAAAAACAAGATACTCTAAAGAAGAGTTACAGGAATTTAAAGATCTCATTCTTAATAAACTTGATAAAGCACGCATTGATCTTAAAATGCTGACAGATGCTTATACCAACAATAATGAGCACGGAACCAATGATACTTCTCCAACTTTTAAAGTTTTGGAGGAAGGATATCAGGTTCTCTCGAAAGAGGAAAACAGTAAATTAGCTGCCCGCCAGCAAAAATTTATCAATAACCTCGAAAATGCTCTTATTAGAATCGAAAACGGTTCGTATGGAATTTGCAGAGCTACCGGAAAACTTATTTCTAAAGAAAGGTTGAGAAGCGTACCTCATGCTACATTAAGCATTGATGCAAAAAACAAACAATACGATTAATGTTGTTTATCAATAATTTCTATCGTAATAAATTTTGAAGAAAGCCGCTATTATAATATTTCTGGTTTTGATCCTCGACCAGACATTAAAGTTTTGGATAAAAACTACTATGTTTTTTGGGCAAGAAACTCATGTTATGGGTGATTGGTTCTTGCTACATTTTACCGAAAATTACGGAATGGCTTTTGGATTTCAGTTTGCAGGGGAATTTGGCAAACTTTTTCTCAGTATTTTCAGGATACTCGCCGTAATTGCAATTGGCATTTATATTTATAAAATTTCTCAGAAAAAACATAGTACAGGGCTTATCATTAGCCTGTCTCTGATCTTTGCAGGAGCTTTTGGGAATATTATCGACAGTGCTTTTTACGGATTACTGTTCAGCGAAAGTAGTCCTTATCAGGTAGCATCATTTATGCCCGAAGATGGGGGATACGGAACTTTTCTTCACGGAAGGGTTGTTGATATGTTTTACTTTCCTGTTATAAAAGGAACATTTCCGGACTGGATCCCTTTTTGGGGTTCCGAAAAATTTATTTTCTTTCGCCCTGTTTTTAATATTGCAGATTCTGCCATTACCATCGGCGTTTTTATTTTAATATTCTTTCAAAGAAATTTTTTTAAGAAATAAAAATCTATTTAAATATCACTCAATATTTCATTCTAAATTATACCTTTGTGCAAATTATTTTTTAGATTTATGGAAAATCAAACTAAAGGGAAAATTGCTCAAATTATTGGACCTATTATTGATGTGAGCTTTGATCAGGACGGTAAGCTACCTAATATTTACGATGCACTTGAAGTTTTAAACGACAAAGGCAATTCAATAATTCTTGAATGTCAACAAGATATTGGTGAAAGCACAATTCGTACAATTGCAATGGATTCGACCAACGGATTAAGACGCGGGATGGAAGTAATATCAAAAGGAAAACCAATTTCAATGCCTGTTGGAGATCAGGTTCGCGGGCGGTTATTCAATGTTATTGGTGATCCGATAGACGGGCTTGGAGAAGTTGACAAAACACACACCTACCCCATACACAGAGATTCTCCAAAATTTGAAACTCTTACTACGCAATCAGAAGTTCTTTATACGGGAATTAAAGTTATTGATTTAATCGAACCTTACTCAAAAGGCGGTAAAATTGGATTATTCGGGGGAGCAGGAGTTGGAAAAACCGTTATTATAATGGAGCTTATCAATAATGTTGCAAAGGTTTATTCCGGTCTTTCTGTTTTTGCAGGTGTAGGCGAGAGAACTCGTGAAGGTAATGATCTTTTACGTGAAATGATAGAATCGAAGGTAATAAAATATGGTGATGAGTTTGTCGAAGACATGGAAAAAGGCGGTTGGGATCTTTCAAAAGTTGACAGAAAACAACTTGTAGAATCACAAGCAACTCTTGTTTTCGGACAGATGAACGAACCTCCGGGAGCACGCGCACGTGTGGCTTTATCAGGATTGACCCTTGCTGAATATTTCCGTGATGGCGATGAAAAATCCGGCGGTAATGATATTCTTTTCTTTATGGATAATATTTTCCGTTTTACACAAGCAGGTTCTGATGTTTCGGCATTACTTGGCAGAATGCCGTCGGCAGTGGGTTATCAACCAACTCTGGCAACCGAAATGGGAATAATGCAGGAAAGAATTACATCAACAAAAAGAGGATCAATTACATCAGTTCAGGCGGTTTATGTACCTGCCGATGACTTGACTGACCCTGCTCCTGCAACAACTTTTGCCCATCTTGATGCAACAACAGTTTTGAGTCGTAAAATTGTTGAACTTGGAATTTATCCTGCTGTTGATCCGTTAGATTCAACTTCAAGGATTCTTACTCCAAAAATTGTTGGTGAAGAACATTATAAAACTGCACAAAAAGTTAAAGAAATACTTCAGAGATATAAAGAACTTCAGGATATTATTGCTATCCTCGGTATGGAAGAATTATCGGAAGAAGATAAATTA
>JAUVLE010000230.1 GCA_030595905.1 Candidatus Cloacimonadota bacterium
GTTCTTGAATTAACTGAAATCTTAATTGAAGAATATATTAATCATGATTTCGACCGTATGGTTGAAAAATATAGTGTGCTAAAAAAATCCTATTCTGAGAAATTATATGAATCTCAGGATCAATAGACTGGCTGTAGAACTATTTACAGTTAAAAGGAAAATAGACCAAAGGAGGAAAAATGCTAAAAAAATACGAAAGTATGATCGTGATCGCTCCCAACTTCGGTGAAGAAGATGCGAAAAAAGAAAATGAAAAGATCCATTCTTCTATCAAAAAGCTTGGCGGCGAAGTTCAAAACACTGACGAATGGGGTAAAAAACAACTTGCCTACGAAATTCTCGATTTCAAAGAAGGCTATTATTTCATTAATTATTACAATCTTGAACCTGCAAAAACTTCAGAACTGGAAAGAGCTTTCAAGTTGAACGAAAACATAATCCGTTATAATATTTTGTTAAAGAGTTAAAGGGGGAACGCATGGCAAATGAACTTAGATTACCAAAGGTTAATTCGATCATCATCAGCGGAAGATTAACAAGAGATGTAGACTTGCGATATATTCCAAGTGGAACTCCTGTTGCAAAATTGTCATTAGCTTTCGATCGTAGCTACCAGAAAGATGGAGAGTGGCAGCAGGAAACAAGTTATATTGACGTCATCGTTTGGAGCAAACGTGGAGAACAGTGTTCTGAATATCTTCATAAAGGCAGTCCGATTCTTGTTGAAGGATACCTTAAAACCCGTTCTTATGTAGATAAGGAAAATAATAATAGAAAAATAACAGAAATCGTGGCAAATAAGATCAGCTTCCTGGAAAAAACCTTTTCTGCTCCGGTCGATAGTACAGATAAACCAGCAGACAAAAAAGAACAACCCGATGCAAAAATAACTGATGACGATGTTCCATTCTAAAGAAACAGGAGAATAAAATGGAAGAAAAAAAAGTAGAAAAAAAAGAAATACAAGAAGAAGTTAAAGAAGAAATTAAAGAAGAGATAAAAACTGAAGTAAAAACAGAGAAAAAGGTAGAACGAACTTCGGGATTTGGTAATAGACCAACCGGAAGAAGAGAATATAAACCTCGAGGCAGGTCTTCATTTCGAAATTCAAAAAATTTCTATTTCAAGAAGAAAGTATGTTTCTTTTGCAAAAACAAAGAAGCTGTTATCGATTACAAAGATGTTGGTTTATTGAGACGTTTCATAGCAGAAAACGGCAAAATATCTCCACGACGATTTACCGGGACCTGTGCAAAGCATCAGAGAAAATTATCGGTAGAGATAAAGAAAGCCCGTCAGATGGCTCTCTTGCAATATACAGACAGACATTAGAAAGTAGTGTATCTAATAGCGGTCCTGTCAGCATTTATTGCAGTGTTTTCCCCCTTCTGGGGGTTGATCTTTATATTATCATTCGGTGAAAAATACAAGGATAGAAAAGGTGTTTTTTTTGCTGCATTTTCTGTAGTTGCTATTATGTTCTTTTTTCTGAAGATCATTGACATTATAGGTTTTTTCGACCTGATAATAGGAATTGCTTTATCCTCGACACTCTACTTCTGGAGTTTATTCAGAACATTAGATTACCTAAGATCGATCATTGCTGTTTTTTTCTTAAACATCGGGTATGCAGTCTTACGCAATCTCATCTTCGGCAAATTATTCATTAAAAATCTGAATCGGGTCTTGCAGCAATATACTGAATTTGTGAAAACAAATTTCGAAAATAACACAGAGTACCTTTCTCTTGCATTAGAAATTCTAAGAACCTTAGAGAAAATTCTTTCAAAATACTATGTGGGATTATGGATAATAACCATAGTTCTGGCAGTTTACTTTGGTTCCCTGATCTTTTCTAAAAAGAATGAATTAAAATGGAATCATCGATTAATTCAATTACCGTTTTTTTTCATATACTTATTAATTGGTAGTCTGGCACTCTTTTTAATCCCAAACACAAGAACAATTGGTATTAACTGTTTAATGATGTTATTACCGTTATTTCTCATTCAGGGAATTTCTATAATCGACTTTTACTGGGGAGATTTCTTTAAAAAATCAAAATTTTTACTTTTTTTATTGATCTTTTCGATGGTATTAAATTATTTCATCTTGATGTTGATAGCCCTGATGGGACTGGTGGATATCTGGTTTAATTTTAGAAAAATAATTATCATGGAGGAAATAGATGAAAGTGATCTTAACTAAAGATATAAAAAAAATAGGAGAAGCCGGTAATGTTATAAAAGTTGCAGATGGATATGCAAGGAATTACTTGCTTCCCAAGAATTTTGCGATAATGGCTTCTTCTAAAAATCTATCAAAAATAGAAACTATCAAAAAAAATGCTGAAGTACAAAAACTCGCATTGGAAAACGAATATTATGCTCTTGCCCAGCAGATCAATGATACAAAACTTACTTTCACAAGAAAAGCTGATGAGAGCGATCATCTCTTTGGCTCTGTTTCAGAAAATGACATTGTACAGGCATTAGCTGAAAAGGAAATTGAGATTCATAGATCCACAGTTAATATCGAAAAGCATCTGAAGGAAATCGGTTCTTTTGATGTTGAAATCGAATTTACAACTGATATTAAAGCATCTTTAAAAGTAAATATTGAAAAAGAATAAACTACAAATCTAAGGAGGTTATCTTGAAAAAGATATTGAACATATTCAGTTGGATAGTTCTTCTTTTAGCTTTTGCAGCATTAGGACTTTCCAGCGATGATCCTGTATTCGGCTTTTTTTTCTATCTTATCTTTTTTGTTATTGTTTTCGGGTTGGTATATCTGTATGTGAAAAAACATCAGAAAAGAAAAGCAATTAAGCCGCAAACCTTAACTAAAATCCATAAAATAATTGCCATACTTATAATGCTGGTGGCTGTATTCAGCCCTATCATTGCTTTACGAAAAATCATGCTCCCATTCCTGCCGAATTTCTTGATATTAATCGTGACGGCTATTTTGATCGCAGCAGGAGCTTTTGCTGTTTCAATGATAAACAGTACAAAGAAAATTTTAGGTTATATCTTGCTCATCATTATTTCTATCGTTCCAGCCATTTTTGCAATTTCATACCTCGATATATACTTCCCAAATACATATAATGCGTTGGGAACAGCATACTGGGCTACCGTTTCTGTTGCAATTTTTTCATGGTGGGGTTTTTCTATATATTTCAAAAAAGAATAGCCCGAATTTAATACATCACTGACATGGATTTCACTTTAGCCGGGAATAACCTGAAAAAAATCGTATACACAATTGCCGGTACGGAACAAAGAGATTTTGTCAGCATTGCATTCGGCTGGAAAAAAATCGTAGGAAACTTACTTAGCGAACGTGCTTCTATCCTTAAATTAGAGAATGGCGTATTATTTGTTTCTGTAACAAATAACGTCTGGATGCAGGAACTGATATTAAGAAAATTCCAGATTATGAAAGATATCGAATCAATTTTAAACGTTCAACTCTCTGATGTAGTTTTTTTCATGAAATCTGAAAATAAAAGGAAAACCAGGAAAAAAAATGGTTAAAATCGCTCCTTCTTTACTTTCTTCGGATTTTACGAATCTCGAAAAAGAGATCACAAAAGTTCAAGATGCAGGTGCTGATATTCTGCACCTTGATATTATGGATGGTCATTTTGTTCCAAACCTTACTTTTGGACTGCCGGTCATTAAACAAATAAAAGAAATTGCCAAGATACCCGTAGATGTACACCTGATGGTTACAAATCCGGAAATATATCTGGAAACTCTTGGAAACTGGAATATCGACTATGTTTCTTTTCATCAGGAAACTGTTTTTCATCTGCATCGTCAGGTATCCGTTCTAAAAAATAAAAACGTAAAAGCAGGAATAGCTCTTAATCCGGCAACTTCTGTCGAAACCATCTTCCCCGTTCTTGCAGATCTCGACTTTGTTCTTATTATGAGTGTGAATCCCGGGTTTGGCGGTCAGAAATTTATTCCGCTTGTTTATGAAAAGATCCGGAGGCTTCGCAGATTTGCAAATGAGAATAATCCGAAACTGGAAATTGAGGTCGACGGTGGAGTTAATAACCTGAATGCTTCAAAATTAGTTGAAGCAGGTACAAATATACTCGTTGCCGGTTCGTTCATTTTTAGAAGTAAAGACTATTCCAGGCAGATTTTTAGTCTTAGATAATTTATCATCATTATTTTTGAGGTATAATGTTCAATAATCTCACAGAGCGTTTTGAAGAAATATTTAAAAAATTAAAAGGTCGGGGAAGGCTTTCCGAAC
>JAUVLE010000288.1 GCA_030595905.1 Candidatus Cloacimonadota bacterium
GCCTTCTTTGGCAATAGCTCTTTGTTTTCCGGTATAGAAAGGATGGCAGTTAGAACAGATATCTACTTTTTTGATCGAGGAACTGGTCGACCTGGTCTCGAAAGTATTTCCGCAGATGCAGGTAACTTTTACCTTTTCATACTTCGGATGAATTCCTTTTTTCATCATCTATCTCCTGTAAAAATAATTTATCTACATATCTAAGTAAGCAACTTTTTTTGTGCTGTTTATACTGTCAATTATTTTATATGCTCAAAATATCGAGCATCGACTTATTCTTTGTTCTTCTTGAAAAAGATTTTAAGGATAATACTTATTCCCCAGAGGATCAAGATAAGCGGAAATATCTCTACAGGCTTTCCAAGAAAATTACAAAGTCCTGCAACAAAAGCCACTATACCAAGAAAGATCGTGAAACTATTCGGCTTTAATCCTTTCAGATATTTATACAGGTTCAAGCCAAGCAGGATGATCCCAACTCCCAGAAGGAAAGAACCTTCCGGAACGATTTTATCCGGGAACAAAAAGATCGCTCCCAGCATAACAAGGAATAGTCCCCATCCGATCGTATCGAGCCGCTCGGAATCTTTTCTTTTTTCTTCTTTGAACGAAGGTAAATTTTCATTGTTTTTCATTTTTCTCATCCTTCGACTTGATAATACTTCCTGTTGATTTTACAATGATCCAGATTCCTATGATTATCAGGACTATCGGCCATCCGATGTAAAAGAATTGCCAGATGCTATACGGTTTAAAAGAGAGACCTGTAATAAGTAAAATTCCGCCGGGAATCAGGGGCCACCAGTGGGTTTTGCCCTTATTCAGAAGATCGATCACAAATATTGCGATGAATCCGAAACCAAGACCTAACGTGTTGAAATGTGGGAAATTCCAAAAAAATCTATTTCCAAAATTTCCCACTCCAAGTCCTGCCAGAATGCATCCGGGAATCAATAATCCATAAGCATCTTTGTAGAAATAAGCTGCAATGAATAATCCGCCAAGCAGCAATATGAAAGAATACTGGTGAAATCCATAAAAGTATTTTAATCCTGTAATTGATAAACCTATGATTATCAATATCAAACCTGCTAATAATTTTCCTTTTTCATCTTTTTTCATATATTCTCCTTGCTTTACCTTCCGAAGCTTTCTTTCACTTTTTCTTATATCCAAGATTCGGAAGGTTATGTGAGCTAAAACTTTCCGAATCTTAAATGTAAGTATTCCTTTGTGGGAAACCCTGCCTTTGGCAGACAAGCTTCGGAAAGTATATACACTTTTTTTCATAATCTTTCATAAATTATGTTATACTACCTCTTATTGTTTCGAGTCGTAAGTTTACCCTGTAAGGAAGAATGACTGTATCGGGGGGACAACGATTCGAGACAACAGGGAAACCGTAGAAACGGTTCAATTATTCTTTCTTTCTTTCCATCGATTAAACAGCCTGTGTGAAAACGAAAATTTCGTTGATTTTTGTAACTCAAATTAGTTCCCTAAACTTGAATTTGTTAATCTTAAGCAATATTTCGAGTTCATTTTTCCGCCACGGAGTGTCGGGCTACTGTTTTCACACAAGCTGTAAAACCGGAGGTTATGTGAGATTATCCAGCCAAAAATATTTTGCTTCACGACCCGAATTTCCCATAACGTGTATATTTAGAGAAAAGCAGAACGAAATGAGCTTTATTGGTTTTTACGGGATAATAAAGCCGGTAATCCGATTCTTCACTCCAGAAATGAGTTTTATCAAGATCGTCTTCAAAAACGCTTTTCAAATAATCACAATCTTTTGAATTACATTGATAAAATGAATTATTGAAGAATGGTTTTCCAATATCTTCTCCGATTGCATATCTTGTGATGGTAAGGTAAGCGATCTGACCGTTAAAATCAACGCTCGTAATAATCTGAACATCCGGAAATTCTGCTTTCTGGTTAGAAAGAAACTGAAGTATCGAAGGAATTTCTTCTAACCTGTTTTCATCGACAAGACATTCGGCGATCTCGTTAATAGATTTATCATATCGCTGAACAATATCTTCACATTCGTTGTAGAGAAGATATTTCTCTTTGTTTCGGGATAAATAATCTCCTATAAACAGGAACGAAATAGTTAAAATGAAGATCAAACCAAAGGTGATGAACGTTTTTTTCCCGAACTTAATAGCAGGCTCGAGTTTCATTTCCTTGATCTTGGAATCGGCGATCATGCTGATATTCAAGCTGATATTCAGGAAAGCAGAACAGATTATGATGGCTATTGCCGCAGAAATAATCATCATAAAAAAATCTGTTGTTTTAGATGCAAATACATTCAGGTTGAACGTCGTGGATACAATAAAGATCAGAAACCAGAGGATAATGACCAGAACAGTAAAAGCCATTAACTTGATCGTCAGATTAGCTAACTTGATCTTTGAATTACTTTTCATAAAAACTCCTTTTTACCACAAAGGCACTAAGACACCAAGAATAAAGATTTTATCATCTGTACTCTCTGCCTATTTAGCGTATCCGGCAGTTGCCGGAGAAGACTGATGTTCTATTTCCCTTTGTGTTTAATTTCTAATTTTTTTCATAATCTTTAATAAATTATAAACAATCAGTTTCGAGTCGTAAGTTTATCCCGTAAGTAAGAATGACTGTATCGGGTACACGACGACTCGAGACAAACAACCGAGAAACCGTTGAAACGGTTCGATCTTTTTCTCTCTTTCATTCCACCAGTTAAAACTAGTGGTTAATGGGAGATTATCCAGCCCGGCAGGACGTATCATTCTGATGCGTTCGAAACGTTACGGTTCATCCGGCAACTGCCGGATTGAACCTGCAACACCAATCACCAGGCTCTCATATAACTCAAGGAAATGGATGAACTCTCAAAGAGTTCGTTAATGCCAACATTAAATATATTGCTCCCTTCCCGATAATTGATCATTATATGAAACCCTCCTGGCAATCCTGCTC
>JAUVLE010000080.1 GCA_030595905.1 Candidatus Cloacimonadota bacterium
GACAATATTATTATTTCTTGCATCAGTTAAACATTGATAATATTTTTCACGATTTTTTTCAAAATAGTCAGATAAGTATAAAGCTGGCTTCGTTAATATCTCATTTTCAATAAGATATAAAGTAATAAGTAATCTCCCAACTCTTCCATTTCCATCTAAAAAAGGATGAATAGTTTCAAATTGATAGTGTATTAAGGCTAATTTTATTAAATGAGGAACATTATCTTTTTTGTCATTTATAAATTTTTCAAGATTATTCATTAAATCATTTAAATGTCTATTATGCGGAGGTACAAATTTGGCATCTGAAAGATTTTTCCCACCAATCCAATTTTGACTTTTTCTGAATTCTCCCGGAGTTTTATTTTCTCCCCTACCGGTTTTTAGTAATATTTTATGCGTTTCTCTTATCAAACGATTTGATAGTGGTAGTTTTTCTAACATCGTTATTGCACTATTCATCGATTCAATGTATTGATGCACTTCTAACCAATCATCTCTTTTTCCAGGAGAAAGCTGTTCTTCTCTCATTATAGCTTCATCGATTTCAGTTTTAGTTCCTTCAATTTTACTTGATGTATTAGCTTCTTTTACAATATGCATTTTTATAAACATATCAATATTGGGGATCAGATAAGAAAATGCATTAATTTCTCCGAGTTTTCTGTTTGCTTCATCTAATAAGATATTTATTTCTGAATCTTCCCAGATCCAGTTAGAATTAATACTATTTGGTAAAAATGCTTTATATTCATATTCTTGTGTATAATTTCCGGATTTAAATTCTTCTAATTTCATAATTATTTCATCCTTCTCATTTTTATGAAACAATGACAATATATCGTTTTATTTTGTCAATTAAAACTAAAATCGACAATAAGGATTATTCCATTGTCATTTTACCGCTTTTATCACAATTAGGATTAATGATTCTAAATAACCTTTTTTTTATAGATTTTATTTTCGATAGTAGTGCCTATCATCTGCACGCCACGTCCATTCTTTTATTGTACATAACTAATCTAAAGTTACAATAATTTTGTTGTATAATAACTTTTTTTGGTAGTTATTGTACAATGCGCTAATCTTCGATATCTATCTCATCAAGTGGACTCCGAATACTCGAGAGGCTTTTGTTATGCCCATTTCCATTTAGTTCAATTAAATATATAGTTAGCTTTATAAAAAATATGTTTTTGGTGTGTAATATGTGTATTTCTTTCGGTTGCCCGCCCCGTAGTTTTGTAAAAAAGTATCGTGGTCTTTAAATTATTGTGTCCCAAAATCTTCTGTATAAATCTCAAGTCTTCTCCTCGTTCCAATGCTCTGCGTTGGAATGTTTGTTTCTCCGCCTGCCCAATGAAGTTTTTTTTTCATCAGGGTGGCTAACTTTCCCTCTCTTCCGATTCCCGTCCGTTCAAGTCTGCCTGCTTTTCCCGGTGCTCTCCACGGTTGCCTTTCTTTGCGTACTTAGCGTCTTGGCGGTGAATTATTTTACAAACTATAATACAAATTCATTTCATAAGGATGAGGTCTATTCCGCACAGCAACCACTTCCTTCATTTTCTCCATTATCCAGGTATCGATAAGTTCCTTATTAAAGACATCTCCGGCAAGCAGATAATCGTGATCTTTTTCCAATGCTTGCAGGGCTTCTTCCAAACTCGTGGGAATAGAATGTAGTTTAGCCTGCTTTTCTTCTGACCATTTGAATACATTATCGTCAAATGGACCGTAACCATTTTCCGGTGTTGGTATGATCTTATTTTTTATTCCGTCCAGACCAGCCATTAATAAAGCACTCATTGCCAGATAGTAATTACAGGTTCCATCACCTGTTCGGAATTCAATTCGTTTCATTTCTTTGCTTGTTGCATATTTAGGAATTCTTATTGCGGCACTGCGATTGGCAAGTCCGAAGAAGAGTTTTACGGGAGCTTCAAAGCCGGGAAGTAAGCGTTTGAATGAGTTTGTACTTGGATTTGTGAAAGCGGTTAGAGAGCGTCCGTGTTTCAAGATTCCACCGATAAAATAAAGAGCTTCATCACTTAAGTCTGCGAAATTTCCTTTTTTATAGAATATTTTTTCACCATTTTTTCTTTGTTGGATGTGGAAGTGCATTCCGTTTCCTGCTTCTTCATAAATTGGTTTCGGCATAAAGGTTGCGGTAAGTTCATTTTCCAGAGCGCAGTTATGAATAATATCTTTGATATACATCATCTTATCGGTTATCAGACCGAATTCAAGCAATTCGGTTTCAATCTCCTGTTGTCCGGAAAGCCCCACTTCATGATGATGATAACGTATCGGACAGCCGATATCTTCTATCATTTGAACCATCTCTTCACGAATATCGGCAAACTTGTCGAAGGGTACATCGATGTGATATCCTTTTCTGTTTGCAACTGCAGTTCCATCCACGTCTTTGTAACCACCGGGAAGATCATTTTTGTTTTCGGCGGAAGTAAATTTGTAACCTGCGGAGAATTTGCCGTTATCAATTATCGCCTCATTAAAGAGATAAAATTCAAATTCGGGAATCCAATAAGATTCATCTGCAATTCCAGTCTTCTTCATAAATTTCTGTGCACGTTTAGCCAGGCTACGCGGATCTTTCTTCACACCAATTCGTGTGTCCGCATCACAAATATAGGAAAGCATTCGCAAAGTAGGATGGTATGAGAACGGATCGATAATGGAAGTTGAAATATCCGGAATAAGAACCATATCGCCTGATTCCACGGATTTCATTCCTGGAATACTTGAGCCGTCGAATGGAATTCCATTTTTTAGTACGTATTCCAGTTTTCTTGCCGGGCAGGATATATGATACCAGTTTCCAGCCAGATCGGAATATTTCAGATCTAATGTCCTGATCTGATTTTCATCAATAATGTTTTTTACTTCTTGTAAATTCATAATTTATCTCCAATATTTTTTTATAAAGTTAAGCCTGTCAGTAATTTCAGAAAGAAATTCAGTGGCGGCATAATTATAGTGCCGATTATATTCAATCTGAAAACAAACGAAACCGCCAGAATGATCATCAATATCTGTGCACCCTGACGTTCTTTTGCAGTGTATTTGTAATATGCTTCATCGGAAAGGAAGCCACCCAGAATTTTTGAACCGTCCATTGGTGGGATAGGGATAAGGTTGAACAAACCCAGAGCAAGGTTTATCAGAATGGCATACAGCAGCATTCCCAGCATAAATTGTGTGAATCCGCTGGCGTAATACATAATGTCAGGATCAAATTTCTTGATAAGGTTAAAAGCCACTGACAGCAGTATGGCAAGTACAAAATTTGCAGCAGGACCAGCCGCAGCCGTAAGCGCTGTATCTCTTTTATAATTCTGGAAATTATAGGGATTAATAGGAACGGGTTTTGCCCAGCCAATACGAGCAATGAACAGCATCAGTAAGCCGATCGGATCGATATGAGATATCGGGTTCAGGGTTAGCCTGCCTGCTCTTTTTGCTGTGTCGTCCCCCAGAATATATGCTACATAACCATGACTGAACTCATGGATCGTAAGCGAAATCAGAAGTATCGGCAACTGGATTATCAATTGAACAATAAAATTCATTTTTCCTCTATTTTGACTACTTTCAGGAAGCGTCTTTTACCTATTTTTATCACGGATTCTTTATCAACTTCAAAGAAGATATCATCTATCTTTTTTCCATCGATACTTATCGCATTTTGCTTTATTAACCGTTTTACTTCACCATTCGATGCGCAAATCCCGGAAGAAACCAGAAGTTCAGTGATTACTATTTTTTCCGTTTTCCGCATGAATTTAGGCATTTCATCAGGTATTTCTTTTTTGCTGAATATCAGGTTAAATTCTTCTTCTGCTTTTTGGGCAGCATCTTTTCCGTGATACATTGCAACGATTTCCCGTGCTAATCTCTGCTTGATGATCTTCGGATTAACTTCGTTTTCTTTCAATTGAGATTCTATTTTTTCTATGTCCGCCGGTTCTAATTTCGTGGCATAATTAAAATAATTCAGGATCATTTCATCTGGAATCGACATTGTCTTTCCATATTTTTCTTTAGGAGGATCAAAGACAGCAATATAATTATTCAGGCTTTTACTCATCTTTTCCTTTCCGTCCGTTCCCATCAAGATCGGAGATAATATCGCCACCTGCTCCTGTTGCCCAAAATATCTTTGCATATCTCTTCCTGAAAGGATATTGAATTTCTGTTCGGTGGCACCCAGTTCTACATCTGCATTAATAGCAACGGAATCATAAGCCTGCAGAAGTGGATACATCAATTCATGCATTCCTAAAGGAAGTCCGTTTTCATATCTTTTACGAAATGTGTCGTGAGCCATAAATTGCGCCAATGTGAACTTTCCCATAAGTTTCAATACGTCCGTCATGGTCATACCGCCGAACCATTCGGTCTGCCAGCACACTTCCGTTTTGTCTTTATCCAGCACTTTATAAAGCTGTTCCATATATTTTTGCGCATTATCTTTAACCTGCTCTGCGGTAAGATGCGGGCGTGTTTCATCTTTTCCGGAAGGATCACCGATCTGTGCCGTGAAATCACCAATAATAATCACACCGGTGTGTCCCATATCTTGAAAATCACGCATCTTGCGAATTGGAACTAGGTGCCCGATATGCACATCGTATCCGGTGGGGTCGATGCCGTATTTTATCCTGAGAGGTTTTCCTGTTCTTTCTGCTTTTTCTAACTTTTTAATTAATTCTTCTTCGGAAATTATTTCTTCTACGCCTTTCCGAATTAATTTCATTTCTTTTTCAAATTTCATATCTTCCTCTAATAAACCGGAAATTCAGTTATCCAATAGCTTTTTATACCTTTTCTTTGTCAAATGTTTTACTCAATTTACAAGTTATCCACAAAAAAGTTTTAACTTTTTAAGTTTCAATAAATTAATACATAAACAATAAAATATACATTATAGTTGATAGAAATATAATTCCATATAAACGTGAAAGTTATAAATATTAATAGTTTTTTTTTTAATCATTAAAAACAATTTTCTGACCTTGACAGATATAGACTATTTTTCAATTTAGGTATGCTTGATATGTGTGTTTATCTTTATTCACGATTATATCTTGTTTTGTGGATAACTTGGTTTAACGATGACGTTTGGATTCTTAATCTCAACAGATTCATTACGTTACGATGACCTGTAGGTGGTGTGGATAACTTGTGGATAAGTGAAATGAATGTAACTTTTGTGTTTTAAGGATAGTGAGTTATGAATGATTTAGATGGTTTTTGGAATGGAATATTAAATACTCTTCAAAACAATATTAGTGAGCAGGGATATAATACCTGGTTTGGAGAAACCAAAGCGATAGATCTATCTGATAATTATCTCACTGTAAAAGTACCCACACAGTTTATTGCAGATTATCTGAATAAAAATTACAGTGAAATGATCTGCGAGATATGTTATAATCTTTATAATTCTAAATACAAAATACAATTCACAGGATTTCAACCTCAAAAAATAATTAGTCAATTTAATGACGGCGAAAATATCAAACCTCAAACGAGTTTTCAAACAAAATTAAATAAGAACTACAATTTCAATGAATTCGTTATTGGGGCAAATAACCAATTTGCTCATTCTGCATCTCTTGCGGTTGCAGAATCACCGGGAAACACCTACAATCCATTGTTCCTTTATGGCGAATCCGGTATGGGAAAGACCCATCTGATGCAAGCTATAGGAAATTATGTTGTAGAAGAACTTGTAGATAAAAAAGTATTCTATATTACAACAGAAGAATTCACGAACGAAATGATCGATGGTATAAGGAATAATTCTATGCCGGCGTTTAGAAATAAGTTCAGGAATTTTGATGTACTTCTGATCGATGATATTCACTTCCTTTCCAAAAAAGAAGGAACGCAGGAAGAATTTTTTCATACATTTAATTCGCTCTACGAAAAGAAAAAGCAAATCGTGCTAACCAGCGATAGACCTCCGAAAGATATTCCCGATCTGGAAAAAAGATTGGTTACAAGATTTGAGTGGGGGCTTCTTGCAGACCTGAAAAGCCCGGATTTTGAGACCAGGGTTGCTATTCTTAAGAAAAAAGCGGATTTTGAAAATATTCTCTTAAAGAACGAAGTAATTGAATTTATCGCAGAACATATCTACAGTAATGTTCGCGCACTGGAAGGTTCGCTTATCCGAATTCTTGCTTATGCTTCCTATAATAATATCGATACGGAAGAGATAACCGTAGAAATAGTTAGTGATATTCTTATCGATATGATCTCGGATAAGATCCAGAAAATAAATCTTGAAACAATTACCCAAAAGGTTTGTGAAGCTTACAATATCACACAAACAGAAATATTCGATAAGACCAGGAAAAAAAATATTTCTTTCCCTCGCCAGATAGCAATGTATCTTTCCAATCTTCTAATTCCACAACTATCTCTTAAGGAGATTGCACAATATTATAAAAGAAAAGACCATACGACTGTTCTTCATGCAAAAAAAACAATTGAAGAACAATTTAAAAACGATCGCGAATTAAGAATCCAGATAGAACGATTCATAAAAGAGATAAAAAGGTAGTTATCCACATATTCACATACTATGATGTTAATAAAAGTTTATAAGTCTATTTTTTCAAAACTGAAAAAGAATATTGTGCATAAGCGGAGAATTAATAACAGAGATTACACATATTATCCACAAAAGAGTAATGCTTGTAATTCTTTAAAACAAAATAAGATAAAAGACTTGAATATGAGTTATAACCATATCCACACCACCTACTATAACTACTGATTATTTTAATAAATAAGGAGAATAAATGTATAAAGGAATGTTTTCAAAAATAATTGCTATTCTTGTAATTGGTTTATGTTTATTTAACTGTACTCAAAAGAAAAATCCAATAGGATTTGAGGAAGGACCAGATCCTATCGAAATAATACTCGATCATTCCTTTTTTAATGATCAATTTTACAGTTCGGAAGATAGTTGCGGAACAACGAATTTTGATAATTTGTTGTTAGGAAGATACGAAAGCAATGATAATGATTCGGAAAACGAAGCATTTGCTTTGATCAAATTTACCAGCATTCCTGATTCTTTCTATGAAATATCAAATGTAAAACTCAATCTTAAGATAAAGACAAGAAACAATTTTGATATAGTGGATAATACAACTTTGAAAATAGGGAAGATAATAAGTGAGGATTGGTTTGAAACAACAACTAAATGGACATCTCCCACAGATTCTACCGATTGGTCTGTTTCAGGCGGTTTTTCTGCAGATGATTATGAACTTTATGAGAATCTCGATATTACGGAAATAGACGATTCTATCTCTATAGTTTTTCCGAATGCTGTTCTGGAAAATTGGATAGATTCCGATTCTACGAATTTTGGGATAGTCCTGTTCACAGAAACAAATGAGAGTTTTATGGAAATATATTCTTCAGAATATTCAAATGATAATTCCCCAACACTCTATTTTGATTTCCGGGAAACAGAAGAAGATACATTATCAAATGAAACAAGCCTTCCATCTCATGATGCCTTTGTATATAAAACGGATGATATTTATCTTAAATTCCAAAACCAGCTTATTCTTTCCAATATTCAACCCATAAAAATGTTTACGAAATTTGATCTTCCGGATACCCTTTTTACAAATCAGGAATCGATAGAAGATACGACATCATACCTTCAAAGGTTAACAATAAATAAAGCTGAATTGATATTGAACAATAACAATTCGAGTCAATATCCGCTGGAAGGGACAATTTATATCGATCCGTATATTGTAATGAGCGACACATTGAATTTTGATGATACTTCCTATCCGATGTTATCCGATGATGATTATGAAGATTTGTATATCGCAAGTTCTTCAGACAGTCTCACAAGTGACGAATTTGTCATCGATATCACAAAAATAGTTCAGGCTTATACATCCGGCGAATATGAAAACTATGGAATTATGTTAATGTCGATTTACGAAAACAGGAATTTCATTAATCTGGAATTTGATACTGAACCTACGATCAAGATAATTTTCACACCTCCGTATCTTGATGAATAAAAGAGGATATTATGAAAAATATTTTATTGTTTTTCTTTATTTTCATTTTTGTGATTTCCTGTATTAAGCAGGAAGATGAAGATTTTATTGCTCAGGTAAATAATGAAAAGCTTACTTCAGAAGAACTAAGATCAAATTTTTCTGAAATCGAATGGAAAAATATTACTCCGGAAGAAAAAAATGATTTTATCCAGGAATGGATACAACTCACTTTGCTTTCGCAGGAATCAGATAGATTGGGAATATCAGATACTCCAAGAATTAGAAGCAAGATAGAAACAGCCGAAAAAACAATTAAATCTAATGCTGTTATAGCTCAAAGATTTTCTAGTATTGAGATTTCAGAGAATGATCTCTTTGATTATTATAAGATACATAAAAACAAATTCCAGAGAAACTGGGTGGAATATAAACTGCAAAGAATATTTGTGAAAAATAAAACAAAACTTGAGGAAATAAGAAAATATATCCTTAGCAACTCGTTTAAGGAAGCAGCAATAAAATATTCAGAAGAAAACTATGGTAAAAATGGCGGATATGTGGGCTTTGTGTCAAAGAATAATACGGAACAAGAAATATGGAATGCTTTGCTATCTTTGAAAACACACAGATTTAAAACCGTAGAAACAGATAAAGGATATTATGTAATAAGGTTTTACGATAAGAGAACAGTATATGCCGAGAAGACATTTAATGAGGTTATTGAACAAATTAGAGAGTTAGTGAAAAAAGATAAAAAAGAAGATATCTATAATGATCTCATCGAAGAATTAAAGAAGAAATCTGAAATTTCTATTTCGATATGATCTAAGGTTGTGTAACAAAATTTATGAAAGGCTATGAAAAAAAATGTGTACTGACTTTCCGAAGCTTCCAATAAAGGAATATTAGCATTTAAGATTCGGAAAGTTTTAGCATATTCATAACCTTCCGAATCTTAATATAAGGAAAATTGAAAGAAAGCTTCGGAAGGAAAAGAGATACGGGAGCAAAAATGAAAAGAATATTTGTATTGTTGATATTATTAATTATGGTTTGCAGTTTGAATGCGGAAGTGTTGGATATGATAATAGCAAAAGTTGGAAGAGATATTATCCTGCAAAGCGATCTTGATAAAAGAATGCAGCAGCTTTCTGCAGCCGGCGTATTAACAGAAGACATCACCAGGTTCGACATCCTGAACGATATGATAGAGTCGATAATAATAATTCAACAGGCAAAACATGAAGAGTACGAAGTAAACGATAAACAAATGAAATCGATGGCAGAAGAACAGATCAGGGAAATATCTTCTCAATTCTCATCTGAATATGAATTCAGAAAAGAACTGGCAAAAGCAAATTTAACCGTTATACAATTGAAAGAGTATTACATTCAGATGTTTACGGAACAAAGTTTAAAAAATCAAATAATCGACAGCAAAATAAAAAATAAGGTACATATCACAGAAGTAGAAGTGGAAGATTATTACGACGAACACAAAAATGAAATTCCTTCACGCCCGGAAATGGATCAGATAGGAATGATAGTACGAAACATAAAAGCAGGAAAAGAAACAATAAATAACGCATTAGTTAAAATGAATAAAATACGCGATCGAATTCTGGATGGTGAAGATTTTGAAGAACTGGCAAAAAAATACAGTGAGTGTTCTTCTTCCGCATCCGGAGGCAACCTGGGATATTTTGAAAAAGGAACAATGGTAAAACCTTTTGAAGATACAGCGTTTTCCTTGATACCCGGCGATATTAGTGAAGTGGTGAAAACAGATTTTGGCTATCACATTATCAGGGTTGAAGAAAAAAAAGATGATAAAGTAAAAGCAAGCCATATTCTTATTAAAGTGGAACCAATCGAAGAAGATATTAAAGCAACAATTCTACTGATGGAATCCGTTTTAGAGAAACTAAAAGCAGGAGAAGATTTTAATGAACTTGCAAAAACATATTCCGAAGATGATTCCACGGCTGTGAAGGGTGGAATTATTGGTGAATATCCAAAAGATGATTATCCGGGATTTTGTAAAGAGAACCTGGAACAGATAGGCTATGAAGAATATACAGATGTAATTAGAAAGGAAAACGAAGTTTATATTTTTACAAAAATAAAAAATATTCCAGAACGAACATATAATTATGTGGAGATATACGATAAGTTGAGGGAATTAGTGAAAACACAAAAAGAAATGGAATTATATGAGAACTGGATAAAGGAACTGATCCGGGAAACCTATGTCGAAATTCTTCTGGAAGGGTGATCTTTTTCTTCCAAAATAAGTTAATATTTAATGACTTTTTCAATATTCATTTCCACACTTTTTGGTACCGGTTACTTTCCCAAAGCTCCAAGAACAGCAGGAACCTTCGTTGCTGTAGCACTCTACTTTGTTCTTCCGTATAGATGGTTCGAAAACGGTTTTTATATTATAGCCTGTTTACTATTCCTGAGCATTCTCTCTGTTTTTTTTATCTCAAAAGCAGAAAAAAAACTCGGTCACGATAGCGGTAGGATCGTACTCGATGAATTTCTCGGTTTCTTTTTTGCTGTTGTTTTTCTTCCAAAAACTGTATTTATCGTTATCGGAGCATTTATTCTATTTAGATTTTTTGATATACTCAAACCGGAACCGGTGAATATCCTTCAGAAACTTCCTGCCGGATGGGGTGTGATTGCTGATGATATTATGGCTGGAATTTATGCGAATATCTGCCTTCAGGTATTTGTGAGAATAATTTAAGTGTTTATTAATGAAATGATAATCAAACTTGCTATTGACGGCAAAACGCGTGAAATTAAAAAGTGTTTGATATTGAAATAAAAACCAAAGGAGAATACTATGTTTTATGTTTTAATGGAAGCAGGAACGCAGACAGCAGAAACAGCAGGAGGAACAACCCAACCAAATATGCTGGCACAGTTCTTCCCGTTTATTTTGATGTTCGTTATTCTTTATTTCCTGATAATTCGACCACAAAGAAGGAAACAAAAAGAACATCAGCAAATGCTGGAAGATATTAAAGTCAATGATGTGGTGATCACAAATAGCGGTATCATCGGTAAGATCATGAATATTAAGAAAGACAAGAATATCGTTGTTCTGCGCGTGGATGAAACCACGAACACAAAGATCGAATTCCAGAAAGGGGCAATTGCCGGTAAAATAAATGAAGAAAAGAAATCCTGAATTATTACCGATAAGGATTTACGGCGATAAAACACTGCAGAAAAAAGCAGAACCCGTTACACAAATAACGAACGAAATCAAAGATTTTATCGACGATCTTGTTTTTACTATGTACGAAAAAGATGGCGTGGGTCTTGCTGCGCCGCAGGTTGGAAAATCGCTGCGCATATTTGTTGTTGATCCGCTTTGGTATAATGAAGAAGGTGAGAAAAACCCAGTAGTTATGATAAATCCAGAATTCATTGAATTTGAAAATCAAACCGAATTTGAAGAAGGCTGTCTGAGCCTGCCGGAAATTTATGAAAAAGTTGTTCGTGCAGAAAAGGTTGTTATTAAAGGTTTGAACGAAAAAGGCGAAGAAGCAAATTACAAAGCAGACGGTCTTTTTGCACGTGCTCTACAACACGAATATGATCACCTCGACGGGATTTTGTTTATCGATAAAATTTCCAAATTAAAAAGAATATTCTTGAAAAAGAAACTTAATGAACTATCGAAAACAACCGATGCAAACGGTGTGAATTTGAGGAGATGAAACTAAAGAACATTGTTTTTATTGGAACACCAATGTTTGCTGTTCCCGTTCTCGAACTGCTTTCTAA
>JAUVLE010000195.1 GCA_030595905.1 Candidatus Cloacimonadota bacterium
CATCGTACATTCGTTCCAGTAGATTTACCATTGTTGTCTTGCCGGAACCGCTTCCTCCAACAATTGCAATTCTTTCTCCCTTGTTGATCTTCAGGGAAATATTTTCCAATACTTCATTTGATCTTTCGTATGAGAAAGATACATTTATAAACTCGATCTTACTTTCAAAAGTATCTTTTTCAACAGCATCTGGCGATTCTTCAATTTCAGATTTTCTATCCAGAATAATAGAAATCCTATCCAGAGAAACCAAAGCTTTTCGTATCTCAGCATAAGCTTTACTAATTACTTTCATAGGATGAAGCATAGAAAATATTGCAAACAGGAAAGTGAAAAAACTTCCCAATGTAAAATTATTGGAACCAGAAAGAACCTGGCTTCCTCCGATAAGAAGAACTACAATACCTGTAATTGTGCCGTTCATCTCCGAAAGAGGTACATTGAAAAAATGGTAACCCCGGGATTTCCGCCAGAACTTGAAATGCTTCTGATTTATAGCTTTGAATTTTCCAAGTTCCCAATCTTCCCGTGAGAATGCTTTTACTATCCTCATACTATTCAATATTTCTTCTACATTAGAAAAAAGGTTGGATGATTGAATCTGTATTCTTTTTGAATATTTTTTGATCTTATTTCCGATGAAATTGATCACAATGCTGAAAACAGGAAGTAATATAAGGCTGATGAGAAATAATTTTGGATTCAAAAAAAGAGCGATCCGTGCAAAAAACAGGATAAGTATGATATTTTGTAAAGCATCGAAAATTGCCCGAATGAAAAAATTACTTACTATCTTTACATCGGAAACCATTCGTACAAGCGAATCTCCAACTTTATTTATATTGAAGAATGCAAGTGATTGATACAGGTATTTTTTAAACATCTGGTTACGAATAGTTCTGATCGTTTTTCCACGCAGATTAGCAAACATTATTTTGTTGAAGTAAAAGAATACGTTCTTCAGCAGAACCAGCAGGATAAGTATCACACTTATCAGCCAAAGCAAAAATATGGGATCCGTATGAAGAAACACTGTCTTCAATTCTTCCAGAAACGGTTCGTAATTCTGTTTCTGAGATAAAGCAAAAAGACTTCCATGCTGGGAAACAAAGTGTGTGATGATCTTTTGAAAAGCTATTCGGAACGAGGGGAAATTAGTGTATAATATCGTTACTTTTTCCGGTTTGAATACATAATCTAAAAGCGGGATCGCCATCATAATGCTTACACTGCTGAACACAGCATAACCCAACATAAAAAAGAGTCCGGCAAGCAAGTAACCCCAATACCGGAGCATTATTTTATAAATTCTTTTTACATTTTTCATATTTTACTTTTCCAACTTCAGAATAAGAATAAATTTTTCTATTCAATTATATGTCAATAAGAATTTGTCTAAATGACAGATTTATAGATTGTTATGCAATAATTACAAAAGGCGAATTAATTTAGAATGATACCGTCGGGAATCTATTTAATAATTAGCAAAAATTCATGGTGATAGAAAATCAGGATGTTTAACGATGTGGTTTACTGGTAAAATAAATGAAATGTGTATTTTTTGTTCTTGCATTATTTAAGAGGAAAATTTTTTTGTTCAAAATATGAAAAACGTAGATTTAATAATTATCCCGTTATCTCTATGTCTTCGTGACTTTGTCTGCCTTGCTGACTTGTCTTGGCGTAACATCGTAAAGACTAAAGGTTAACGAAGGCAGGCGGCAAAATATGAAAAGAATTAATCTGTAATTATCTCTGTGTTCTCTGAGACTCTGTGGCAAAAAATGAAATATAGATATCATCTGTTAGCATTTTCAGCGATCTTCTTCTGGGGGATTTCGCTGCTTTCCACACATATTCTGCTGAATAAAGGTTTCACTCCCAATAACATAACTTTCTTCCGCTTCCTGATCGCAGGAAGTATAATTTTCTTTTTCCAAAAAAATAGGGAAAAAACCAAAATAGAAAAAAAGGATAGAAAATATTTTTATTTAACTGCTCTGGGGGGTGTGACTTTATTTTATTATTTTGAAAATACCGGATTAAAATTTACAACCGTTTCCAATACAGCTCTCATCACTGCTACGATCCCGCTTTTTACGCTGCTTATTGCTTTTTTTCTATTGAGAAAAAAAATGGTCTGGCAGAATCTGGTGGGAATTCCTCTCGGTCTAGGTGGAACATTTATTCTTTTTTATAAAGATATTCTGGAATCGGGTGTTCATCTGAAAGGAGATATTTTTGTGTTTGGTTCAGTGGTTATGTGGACGATTTATTCTTTTGTTTATAAAAAGATAATGTATAAATATAATGTTATTTTTTTTACATACAAGGTGTTTTTATACGGTGTGATTTTTCTTATTCCTGTTATGATATTTGAATACAAATCTTTTTCCAATATTAAATTAAATGTTTCTGCCGGACTGCATTTGTTATTTCTTTCTGTATTTTGTTCCTGCCTGGGTTATTATTTCTGGAATCTTGCTGTTAAAAATATTGGCATAAAGGTCATTGCTAATTTGATCCTTTTAATCCCGATCGTAAGTATTAGCTGTGGAATAATTTTTCTGAACGAACCTTTCACAATGAACCTTATCATCTCAACTGTACTGATAATGTTAGGAGCATATCTGACTTCCATTTCGGATGAGAAGAACAGGTTTTGAAAAATTTGCAAGTGAATTAGAAAAACAAGCCGCTAAGAGCACAAAGAAACACCAAGGAAAAGAGGTAAGACAATAGAACTTTCCGAATGTCCGTCAACTGCCGGATTCCTGCATTTATAAACCTTGCGAATGGTTAAAAACCTTCGCAATGGTTTTGCAGTTACCCTGAAAAAGCTTCTTTCAAATTGATTTCCTGCTTAGCACTTTCAGGGTTGATAATCTGATATTTTAGAAACTTGAGAGTTTCAATTTTCCGGGAAGCTTTGAAAGATTCCTTTTCAGGGTTATAAATTCTTAGATTCCAGATCACAGTCAGGAATGACAATAAAACCATTGAAAAAGTCTATTTGAGAGAGTCCCTCTGTTTGTAAACTTTTTCAAGGTCCTTTTCATTCAATCGAGACGGTTGAACGAACTTTTTTTAAAAAAGCCTTCCAAACAATGTGAAGTAACCAGCTTGGTCGCTAATTTTCGTAGAACATCGTATCAACTTAACATTTATCCGCCTTAGGCGGACAAGATTTTTCAAACTTGTGTCAAGTTTGGATGAAGTTACAGGGTAAAGTTACAATTCTTGACAAATATATTGAGCTTAATTTGTTGTCTCATTCATAGTTAGCAAATAAATAATTCAGGAGGATTTTTTATGATACCTACAATTTGGTATGTTGCACCTTTTGGGGCGATAATGGCTTTAATCTTTTCATTTATATTATTTAAAAGCGTAAAAAAAGAAGATCCTGGAAACGAGCAGATGCAAAAAATTGCAAAGTATGTTCGTGAAGGGTCTTTTGCTTATCTGAAACAGCAATATAAAGGAGTTATTATTTTCTTTATTATTGCATTTATCGTTTTCAATATTATGGCTCACGTGTTGCATGTGCTTCACTGGCTCATTCCTTTTGCATTTCTCACCGGTGGATTTTTCAGTGGACTTGCCGGCTGGATAGGAATGAATACCGCAACCCTTGCTTCCAACAGAACTGCACAAGCTGCTTCCAAAAGTCTGGATAAAGGTTTGAAAGTTGCTTTTCGTGCAGGCGGTGTGATGGGACTTGTAGTTGTCGGGCTTGCTCTTGTAGATATTTCTGCCTGGTTTTTTATTATGAAAAATTTTATGAAATTAGACCTTCATACAATAACTGTGGTTATGCTCAGCTTTGGAATGGGAGCTTCTACTCAAGCTCTTTTTGCACGTCTCGGCGGAGGAATTTACACCAAAGCTGCCGATGTAGGTGCAGACCTGGTGGGAAAAGTGGAAGCCGGAATCCCGGAAGATGATCCGCGTAATCCTGCCACGATCGCAGATAATGTGGGAGATAACGTGGGTGATGTAGCCGGAATGGGTGCAGACCTTTATGAATCATACTGCGGTTCGATATTGGCTACGGCAGCACTGGGAATGGCGGCTGTAACACAGATATTCGGTCATGGAACTGTAGATATGAATACCTGGGCTATCAAGTTCGTAACTGCTCCGATGGTTCTTGCCGGTGTGGGCGCATTCCTTTCCATACTTGGAATTTATATGGTTTCTACCAAAGAAGGTGCGGATACCAAAGAACTGATGTTCGCATTGAATAAAGGTGTTTACGGAAGCTCTATTTTGATAGCGATAGTTGCATTTTTTGTAACAAAATTCATGCTCCCCGCTGAATATTCTCTCGGAGTGTTCATGGCAAGTATGATAGGACTTTTAGCAGGAATAATGATAGGATTTTTTACTGAACGCTCAACTTCATACAGTTTTGCTCCTACGCGTGGAATTGTGAAACAAGCAGAATTCGGACCTGCAACCGTTATCATCGATGGTCTTGCCGTGGGAATGAAATCCACAGCAGCACCGGTTATTATTATTGTAATTGCAATTCTGGCAGCATTCAGCGTGAGCAAAGGATTTACAATTCCCGAAATGGGACTTTACGGAATCGGCTTTGGAGCTGTGGGAATGCTTGCCACTCTGGGCGTAACTCTTGCAATGGATGCATTCGGACCGATAGCGGATAATGCAGGCGGGAATGCAGAAATGAGCAAGCTCCCTGAAATAGTTAGGAAGAGAACGGATGACCTCGATTCTGTGGGAAATACAACTGCTGCCACCGGAAAAGGCTTTGCTATCGGTTCTGCAGCACTTACTGCTATGGCACTTTTGGCAGCATACCTGGAAGAAGTGAGAGTAGGGTTGATCTTTGCCGGACAAAAATTCCTGGATATTACTTTTGCGGGAGAGGTGGTTCGAACTGTTGAAATCAATAAGGCTACGATCGCAGATTTTGTAAATTATTATGAGATAAACCTGATGAATCCCAAATATTTAGTCGGTGTTTTTATGGGTGCAATGGTAACATTTGTTTTTGCTGCCCTCACAATGAAAGCAGTTGGAAGAGCAGCCGGAGCAATGGTTGCAGAAGTTCGTCGTCAGTTCAAAGAAATCCCGGGAATTTTGGAAGGTAAAGCAGAACCCGAATATGCAAAGTGTGTTCATATATCTACAGTCGGAGCGCAAAAAGAGATGGTTGCTCCTGCACTT
>JAUVLE010000237.1 GCA_030595905.1 Candidatus Cloacimonadota bacterium
CCGTTGAATACATATATAGAAACCTGGTTAATTTGTATTCATTGTTCATTGCTGTTTCGCGGGTTGGAAGCACTCCGTCAATTTTCAGCACTTTAAGGTCGTCTTTCACGTAACCCAATCCGATATATCCGATAGCACCGGGTGTGTAACTAACTGCGGTTGCTACTGCATTATTAGATGAAAGCTTCATCGCATCGTTTTTAACCATTGTACTGTCCAGCACGATTTCGTTGAATACTTCAAAAGAACCGGAAGAAATATCCCTGGCAATTACGATGATCTTTTTGTCTTTTCCGCCAAATGATTCCCAGTTATTGACCTTTCCGGAATATATCTTTTTAAGCTGTTCTAAAGTTAATTCAACGATGGGGTTATCTTTATGAACCACGATAGATATTGCATCTTTTGCAATGGCTGTTTCGATGATGCTTAGTTTATTTTTATCTATCAAATCAGATTCAAGTTTATTGATTTTTCTGGATGCATTGCCGATATCGATCGTTTCTTTGATCATAGATTTGATTCCGATTCCGGTTCCGCCACCGCGTACAGAGATATTTATTTTAGGATTCTTCTGCATATAAATTTCTGCTGCTGCCTGAACGATGGGAAGAACAGTTGTTGAACCGGCAGTATTTATCCGGTTGGTTTTTTGAGTGCAGGCTAATATCAGATTTAATAAAATTAGACCGGCTATAATTAGAATGAATATTGAACGTGATTTCATTTTTTTACCTTCATTTTTTTTCATCTCGTTCCAAAGCTTTTGCTTTGGAATGGATGAATGTTCCTAAGAATATCTACCTTGAAAAGGCTTCTTTCAAAATTTCTTCTTGCTTAGCACTTTCAAGGTTTATCTGTAAGCCAATGGCTTATAAACCTTTGGAATGGTTACATTCATTTTTCAGAACCAACCCTGAAAGAGCCAATTGCGAGAATCTTCGGAAGAGGCTTTTTCAGGGTTTACAAGAAAATTATTTAACACTAATGAATCCTTGTTCTTCAACTATTTTCTGTCCTTCCGCAGAAAGAATGAAATCGATATACTTTTTAACAAGTCCTTTTGGAGCACCATTTGTGTACATATGCAGTGTACGTGCAATAGGATAAGAACCATTCCGGATGGTCTTTTTGGAAGGCATAATTCTGTCGATCTTAACAGCATTAACTGTCTCGTTCACATAACCCAGACCTGCGTAACCGATTGTTCCCGGTGTGGTAGCGATTGTAGAAACTACTGCGTTATTGGAGGCAAGCATCAAAGCACCGCCAATGCATTTTGCATTATTCAGAACTATTTTATTAAAAACTTCAAAAGTTCCTGAAGACACATCACGGGAAATAACAACTATCGGCATACTGGGTCCGCCAACTTCTTTCCAGTTGCTGATCTTGCCTGTATAGATGTCCTTAACCTGTTCCAATGTAAGGTCTTTTACATTATTATCTTTGTGGATCACAATAACGATCCCATCGTTTGCAACAACATTCTCGTGAGGATTAATACCTTGTTCACGAGCAGATGCAAGTTCTTTTGCCTTGATGTGGCGTGAAGCATTTCCGATATCGACAGTTCCAGCCATAATTGCAGCGATACCTACACTTGAGCCGCCGCCTCGAACCGAAATATTGATCTCAGGATTGTTATTCATAAAAATTTCTGCAGTTGCCTGTGCAATGGGAAGCACAGTGGTTGAACCTGCAATGGTTACCTTGTTTCCTCTTTTTGCCAATACAGGAAGTACGATGAGAGTTAGAAGGGTGATTATAAGTATTAATTTTTTCATTTTTATTTTCTCCTTTTTTTGGAGTGCATTAACCGTGTTAATGCAAAAAATAACACGGTTATTTTACTCCATATTTATTTTCCTTTGTTTAAAGTTTCCGAGAATATCCAGCGAAGCTGAACCAGTATCTCACTTTCGTCATTAGAATCATCTTCAAATTGTGTCATTTGATAGTTAGTTTGCACAAATAATTTTGGAGCGTTCTTAGCATCTCTCATAATGTGATAATTGAAACCTGCTATGATAGTTGTTTCTTTGTCATCATCATCATTTGTATTGGGATCATTGATGTCGTAACGAGCGAGAAGTTCGAACTTATCATTAACCTTAAAGATCGGCATTACGGAAAGCACAGTTTCAGTTTCATCTTCTACACCAGCATCATTTGGTGTGGAAGTTACTTTTTGCAGGTATTGTCCTAATAAACTGAAAGGACCAAAAGCAAATTTTCCAACACCGGCTATCATTGCATATTCTTCTCTATCCGGATTATCAATTATTGTGCCTGTTCCATCATCGATTTCACTGTCGTTTTTTGTTTTCATCATATAAGAACCACCAACTGTTATGCCTGGAATTGGAGTAACTCTGATGTTCCCAACGAAGTTCATATCTTTGTTAATGTCTCCGGCAGTTTTTTTGTAGCCTTCACCATTATAAGCAGCCAGGGCGTAAGAGCCAAATCCGTTTGGTAGATAACCTGTTATACCAAAACCGTAATCCGTTGAACTCACAAACTTATATTTGTCGGAAGGGTCTTTATCGATCGTTTGATAAGACCAGTCATAGATTGTTCCAAAATAAGTTTTCATTAAGCCGACAGTAATTTTGCTGTCTTTAATAGGAAGCATATTGCTGAAATCAAGGTAAGCGTACTTGATTTTGAGACCAGCACCATCGAGTCCATCTTCATCACTGAAGAAATCAACATTGAAACGACCTTTGATGTTGTTTCCAAATTTTGGTTCAAGACGAAGGTAACCTCTTTTGAGAGCCATCTCATTTTTTGTTACTTCACCATCGATCGTCTGGTAAGTCCAACGATTCCATAGTTCCATTTTCAGTTTTGTTTCTGCATTCAAAATACCAAATGCAACAACTGTTAAAATTACAATTAGTAATACTTTTTTCACTTTTTCCTCCTTCATTTTTTCGGACATATTTTGTCCGTTCGCTAATATTATACGGAGGAAAAGTTAAGTAAGTATATGGTGAATGTTAAGATTTGGTTAAGAACGCTGCAAGTGTTGTCTGAATCAGGATTGACAGGATCAAAAAAGATGGATTAACCACAAAGACACGAAGGCACAAAGCAACAAAGAGACAAAGAACATGAAAAGTCTCTAAGCTGGACTTGACTTAAGAATTTGGTTTTCATGCAAATTTCTTATCCGAAGACTTGAGTTGAGAACAAATTTTTAGGATTATTGTTAACCACGGATTAACACGGATAAACGTAGAAATGCAAAAAGAAGAAATATCTTTCACATTTTCTTATATTCTCCCTTAGCTAAAAGGGAGACAGCAGAGGGATTCCATATTACACTTCATCAATCTTCTTCACTCTCATTCTTCTGAGAGCTTTTTCTTTCAATTGCCTTATCCGTTCCCGCGAAATTTTCAATTCCAGTGCTATTTCTTTTAATGTAAGTTGTTCTTCAAATAGCATTCGCAATATTTTTCTTTCGATATCGGGCATATTTTGCGGAAGTTTTAAATACTGACTGGTTTTTAATTCGTCTTCTTTGGTTTCAACCGATTCTTCTGTAAGTTTTATCGAATCGAGCGAACTTTTCTTTTCTTTATCTATCGCCGTCAGGATCTTTTTCTTTATCCAGTAAGTTGCATAAGTACTGAATTTAGCACCTTTGTCATCTTTGAATTTATCGGCTGCTTCCAAAAGACCGATCATTCCTTCCTGCTCCAGGTCTTCGGTGGGAACACCGAGATGAGCATATTTTTTTACAAAGCTTTTTACCAGTGGTAGATAATCGTTTGCGATTTTCTCTTTGTTCATTTTTCTTCTTTGCAAGTTCAGGATTGCAGTCTGAACCTGATGTTTTTTTACATTTCCATCCGGCAGTTGCCGGATGGAAACAAGAATTAGGAACGAATGTCTGGAAGTTTAATTTTAAATTTTGTTCCCTGTCCAAGCTCACTTTCCACTTCAACAGTTCCATTATGTAAATTGACAATATGTTTTGCGATGGAAAGACCCAAACCTGTGCCGCCCATTTTCCTGGAGTGCGATTTATCCACTGTATAGAAGCGTTCAAAAAGGCGGGGAAGATGTTCCTGTGCAATTCCATTTCCCGTATC
>JAUVLE010000002.1 GCA_030595905.1 Candidatus Cloacimonadota bacterium
CCCTGAACGATTCCGTTAATCTTTATTCTCAACATCAGTTTTTTCCTTATTTTTCGAGTTGCATCTTTCCTTTTTTTATGGCTTAAAAGTCAAGTGAAATTGATAAAAAAAAATTCTTTAATCAAAATTAAATTTTTACAGTAGAAATGAATTTTAATTTTAGTATGATAAACTTTTTTGCTTGACACTATAACATAATATTTAATGAAAGTTCGGAAACTAAGGAGGAAAATCATATGGGAAAAGTTGCACTTACATTAAACGGTTCTGAACCAAAAAACATTTATCCAGCTATGACGATCGCAGTATCTGCATTAGCCTGTGGAGATGAAGTCTTTATATTTGTTCTGCCCAGCGGATTACCGGTTTTTGTAGATGGAAAGATCGCAGAGCTTAACAAAGCTGCACCGGCATTACCTGATCTTGAAGAGTTGTTTGAAGGCTATCAGGCACTTGGCGGACGCATTCTTGTCTGTGAATTGGGATTTGAGGTTCATGGTTTAAAAGAAGAGGATCTGATAGAAGGCTGCGAAATAGTTGGAGCTACCACGTTTGTTGTCGAAGCTCAAGGTGCTCAATTAACATTATCATTTTAAAAATAAAAATAGGAGGAAATTATGGCTGTAAAAGAATTAGATTGCTTGGGAATGAAATGCCCGCAACCCATTCTTAAAGTTGTGGCATTAGTACCTACAATGGAAGCTGGCGATATCCTGGAAGTAAAAGCAGATTGTCCGTCATTCCCTGTAGATATTAAAGCCTGGTGCGATAGAACAGGTAAAACATTGCTTTTTTGTATGGATGACGGTTCGGGATCTCATTCCGCGCAAATCCAGTTTTAATGATATAAGGAGTGTTCTCTAAATTTGAACACTCCTTTTTTAGTTCTTAACTTCCGAATGTTTCAGCTTGCTGAATCTTCGGAATGTTGGCTCTAACTCAACAATCGGAAGAACTGAATCTTCGAAATGTTGGAGGTATTAAAACAATCGGAAGATCAGCAAGCTGAACATTCCGATGTTTAAATAACTAATGAGGATAGATGGAAAAAGAAAATTTTAAACCTCAAATAGTTGGTTTCTTATGTAATTGGTGCACTTATGCAGCAGCAGATCAGGCAGGAGCTTCCCGCAAGGAAATTGATTCTTCTCTGAATGTTGTACGCGTTATGTGTTCCAGCAGAATTGACCACAATTTATTATTAAATACATATTTCAGCGGAGCAGACGGAATTCTGGTTGCTGGCTGACATCCAGGAGATTGTCATTACCAGGTTGGTAATTATTACGCAAGACGAAGATTCGCCTTATTAAAAAAAGTATTTGAAACTCTGAATATCGATCCGGAAAGGATTCAGCTTTCCTGGATCTCTGCTTCAGAAGGAAAAAGATATATAGAAGTCGTGAACGAGTTTTCCGAAAAGATCAGGAAGCTCGGTCCGAATCCAATAAAATCGGATACTCATCTTTAATTCAATATATGAAAATAAAATCCATTAATCGAAATAGATATTTTTTTGAAAAAAACAAAATCATTTAAGGAAATCAGATGGATAATCCAGAAAATGTTTTAATTATCGGTTCCGGTGTGGCTGGAATGGAAGCAAGTTTGATGCTTTCTAAAGCTGGGAAGAAAGTATATCTCGTTGAAAATCTTCCCATAATTGGCGGGAAGATAATCAAGAATGAGGAATCATTTCCCAATATGGATTGCTCTACCTGCCTTGTTGCACCGATCCAGCAGGAGATACTTCAGGATGCAAATATTGAAGTTCTGACCTTGAGCACAGTGGAAAAAGTAACCGGTAAACAGGGAGATTTCAAAGTTACTGTCAGGAAGAAAGCACGATATGTGAATTTGGAAGCCTGTCTTGGTTGTGGAATGTGTTATCCTGTCTGTCCGGTTGTACTTAAAAATGAATGGGAAGAAAATCTGATGGATAAAAAGGCAGTTTATGTTCCCTGTTCCGGCTCACTTCCCAATGTTCCTGTGGTCGACGCTTCTGAGTGTCTTTTTCTTAATGGAAAAGATAAAAGCTGTAATAAATGCGTGGAAGCCTGTATGTTCGGTGCAATGGATTTTTCCCAGAAAGATGAGGAACTCAAACTCGATGTTACCGGAATAATCGTTGCCACAGGTTTTGAACTGTTCAATGTGCAGGAATTAGAAAATCTTGGTTACGGGAAATATCCCGGTGTTTATACTGCATTTGAATTTGAACGGTTATTTGCTTCAAACGGTCCTACAGAAGGAAAGCTTTTTCTTCGTGATTCCGAAAAGACTCCGGACTCTGTTGCTATCGTTCATTGCGTTGGCAGAGATGAAGTAGGATATTGCTCTAATATCTGCTGTATGTCTTCTTCAAAACACGCCCGTTTTATTAAACATAATCTGCACGATGCAAAAATCTATAATATTTATTCTGATATTTGCCTGACGGATAAATCATATCAAAAATTCTATGATGAAACTAAATCACACGATTCGGAATTTATTTTCCAATCTGACAGAAAGAAGATGAACATTTCCAAAAAGGATGGGAAATTAGAAGTTTCCTATTTTAATGGAAAAGAAACGAAAGAATCGATCCTGGTTGAAATGGTGATCCTGGCAAATGCTCTGCGACCTTCCGATACGATCGAAGAATTATCAAAAACATTAGAAATAAAACGTGACTCTTTTGGATTTATAGAAATCGAACCTTCAAAGATCGGATCTGTGGAAACTTCCAGACCCGGAATTTTTGTAGCAGGATGCGCCGAAGGTCCAAAAGATATTCAGGGTTCAGTAATACAATCGGAAGCTGCAGTAGCAGAAATATTATCGATGCTTGATCGGTAAGCTGAGGGAAAAAAGATGAGTGAAATTGAATATCCCCGGAACAGTCGCAAGCTCCCTACGGGGCAGGCAATATCGAACAAGGAATAATGAATGTCGAAGGAAAGAAAATTTGATTTGCAGGATAGATTAATAGATTATGCAGTAAGGATTATTAAACTATCTGAAGCTCTGCCGAATACAAAAACAGGTAATCACATACGATCTCAAATTTTAAAAAGCGAAACTTCTCCTGCTCCAAATTATGGAGAAGCCCAAAGTGCAGAATCAAAAGCAGATTTTATTCATAAGATGAAAATTGCGTTGAAAGAACTTCGGGAAACTGATGTTTGGTTAAAGATAATTATGCGAGCAAAGTTGATTACTCCAAAAGAGAAACTTTCTCCATTAATCATTGAAACAGATGAATTAATTTCTATATTTGTAAAAAGTATTGAAACTGCTCGGAAAAATGATGAAAATAATAAGAAATAGATACTTCGATTCAGAAAAGAAGATGAATATCGAATATCCAACCCCAGTGTAATAAAAGAAAAAGAAGATTTCACGGGGCAGGCAAGGAATAATGAATGATGAATGAAGGGAAGAATAACTTCGGACTTCGAGATTCCTTTTTCATCATTGGAAATTCAGAAAAGAAGATGAATATCGAACACGGAATGATGAATGATGAAGAAAGGAAGAATAACTTCCGACTTGGAGATTCCTTGTTCATCATTGGAGATTCAGATAGACTTGTGTATACATTGAATTTAGCCGATTAAGGAAATGTATAGAAACTAAGGAAATGATATGAGTGAAAAAATAGGAATTTATGTTTGTGAATGTGGTCCGAACATTGCTTCAAAAGTTGATATTGAAAAGATAATGGATGAAATTTCTAAACTTGAGGATTTCAAAGATAAAGAACTTGTAATAAAAAACCACAAACTTCTTTGTTCAAACGAAGGAAAAGAATTTTTGGAAAAAGAGATCAATGAGAACAAATTAACTCATCTTGTTTGTGCTGCCTGCTCACCGCGGGATCACGACACAACTTTCATAAATGTCTGCAAGAAAACGCAGTTAAATCCGTATTTATATAGGATTGTGAATATTCGTGAACATTGTGCCTGGATAATTCCCGATAAAGAGGAAGCGACCAGGAAAGCAATTCAATATATTCACGCAGGAATGAACCGCGTTTTATACCAGGATTCGCTTTTTGAAAAGGAATTGGACAGCAATCCGGATGTCCTGGTTATCGGTGGTGGAATTGCCGGAATGGAAGCAGCACTGAATCTTGCAGGTGAAAAGAGAAAAGTTTTCCTGATAGAAAAAGAAGAAAACCTTAGTGGGAAAGCTGTATTTCTGCCGGAACAAAAGATCTCTGATGTTCAAAAAAATAAGAATATAAAAGTTTTCACAAAAACGGTTCTGGATAAACTTATCGGTTTTATGGGGAATTTTGAGGTTGTGTTGAAGAGCACCGAAAACCCGGATGAAACAACGGAATTGTTAGCCGGAGCGGTTGTAGTTGCAACCGGATACGAATTTTTCGATTCAAAGAAACTTCCTGAATTTGAATTTGAAGATAAAGATGATGTTATTAATTCTCTGGAAGCTGAAAGAATGTTTTCGGAAAATAAAAAGATAACTCTCAAAAATGGAAAAGAACCGAAAACTGTTACTCTGGTTCATTGTGTTGGCAGGAAAGAAGTTGGATTTTGCAGTAAGATATGCTGTGATTATATGCTCAAAATTTCAAATTATCTTAAAGAGCAATCATCGAGTATCAAAATAACTCATCTCATCAAATATTTGAATCTTCCCTATAAGAACAGTCAGAATTTTTATAATAAGATAAAGGAAAAAGGTGTTGAATTCATTCGTTATTCCGATCTTTCTGTGAATGGCACGAAGGTGGAATACACCGATATAAATGATAAAAAAGGTAAGCTTGAAAGCGATCTTGTGATTTTGGCTCCTGCAATGATAGCTTCAAAAGGTTCCCAAGAACTTGCGGAATTGCTGAATATCGATCTTCACGAAACAGGTTATTTCCAGGAGGTTCATCAGAAGATAAACCCGGTTTCATCCACAACTGACGGGATTTTCATAATCGGTTCTGCACGCGGACCGGCAAACATTATCGATGCAATGCAGCAGGCAAAAGCAGCTACAGGTAAGATCTTCACGCAATTGATTCCCGGGGAAAAGATCATTCCCGAAGTTATGGTCTCTGAGATCCTGGAGGCATATTGCACAGGTTGTCAGACCTGTTTGCAGGTTTGTGGATACGATGCGATTTATTTTGATGACGAACGAGGAATATCCGTTGTGAATGAAGCGGTTTGCAGAGGTTGTGGAAATTGCGTGGGAAGTTGTCCTTCCGGTTCCATCCGAACGAAACATTTTACAAATCCGCAACTTTACCAGGAAGTGAAGGAAGCGATTAGATGAAATTCCAAATTACAAAGTTTTTATTTCACCACCGAGAACACCGAGTAACACCGAATAATTTAGTCTTTTTTCGGTGAATTTCAGTGTTTTCGGTGTTTAATTAATTTACGAAGTTATGTTCTTATTTGTGATTTTAAATAAGGGGAGAATTAATGACGAAAGTTTCTAATAAAGGAACAAAACTGACATCAGAGAAAGTTCGCAAAGAAATACAGCAGTTTTTCAAGGATGCGATGGAATCGAAACTTATCGATGCTGTGATGATGCCGATGCAGGTTCCTTCCAAAGATTCTTATGCCTGGATTTTGATAAAAGATATAGCTCTTTTGGAAGATATGAATCCGATAGCTCCGATTATGCCAATCAATGCTGCCAATGCTCTGAAAAGATACACCCGAAAAGGTAAAGGAAAATTTAAGATCGCAGTCCTGATGAGACCTTGTGAAATTCGAGCAACTATCGAACTTACAAAATTGAAACAGGTAGAACCGGAAGATGTGATTTTATTCAGTTATGATTGTATCGGTGCGCTTCCGATGCAGGATTATATTGCAGATCCGGAAAATAATGAAAAGAAATTCGATAAGATTTTTGCAGAAAATAATTGGAATTCCGAAGATTTGAAACCTGTCTGCAATATCTGTGATAAATTTTCTTTATCTGCCGGCGATGTGCATTTTGGTTTGAAAGATGATGAAATAATAATTTTTTCCAATAGCGAAAAAGGTGAAAAACTGCTTTCTGAAAATAAAATCGAAGATAAAAAAGATGATAAAATCTGGGCAGAAAAAATCGATATTATAAAAAAAGAGAAAACAAAAAACAGGCAAAACTCATTCAAAGAAATAAAAAAAATGACGGATGGTTTCACGAATCTGCAGGATACTTTTGCACACTGCATCGGATGTCATAATTGCGGAACTGTTTGTCCGATCTGTTACTGCCGCCAATGCTATTTTGATTCGTCCGTTTCAAAACCGAATTCCGATATTAAGTTGATCCGTGCAGAAAATAAAGGAGCGCTGGCATTTCCGCTCGATCGTTTGATGTTCCATATCGGCAGAATGTCTCATATGAGTCTTTCCTGCGTTTCCTGTGGATTATGTTCGGATGCCTGTCCTGTGGATATTCCCGTAGCGAATATTTTCAGTTATATGGCAAGTGAAACTCAAAAAACTTTTGAATATTCTGCAGGAGAAAGTGTTGGTGATGCACTTCCAATGCGAGATTACAAACTTGATGAACTGGGAGAGCTTGGAAAATTAGTGAAAAGTGCTGAAGCCGGGGAGAGCAAAAATGAGTAAACTTCTTACAATTAATAAAAATCCCGAAATTGCAATAAAAGAATTTTTAACATTTCTCCTGGAAAATGAAAAGGTCAGCGGAGTTTTCTCATTAAGAAAAGTGAATGAAAACGGTGCTGTTGATTATGGTTTGATAACCGATAAATCCCATCTCGATGAAATTGTTCCGCTTCATCCATTAATGCCGATTAATGCCGGACAAGTGCTTTCCCGTTTCACTCCAATCGAGAAACCAATTGCAGCAGTGATCAAACCTTGTGAATTTCGTGCTTTTATCGAACTTGTAAAAAGAGAACAGGGAACTCTGGATAATTTCTTGCTGATAACTTTTAGCTGCAGCGGTGTGTTTCCGTTAAAAGAAAACGTTAATGGTTCTATTAATGACCAGCTTACCGGATATTGGAAAGCAACTGAAAAAGCGGAAATTCCGTCAGGAATCCGTCCAACCTGCCGCATTTGTGAACATTTTGCTCCGACTAATTCAGATATTCTTATCTCTCTTATCGGGGAAGAAACAGGTAAATGCAAAATGTATCTGAATACAGAAAAAGCAGAGAAATTCGCAGATGGTTTTGAAGGGAAAATTTCATCCGGAGAATTTAAAACTTCCAAACTCGATTCGTTGAAGGAAAAGCGTATCAAAGAAAAGGAAGAAGTATTTTCCAAAATAAATACCGAAGAAAGCGGACTCGATGGTCTGATCGATGTTTTCGGACGATGCGTCGGCTGTCACGGATGCAATACTGTTTGCCCGATCTGCTATTGCACACTTTGCGATTTTGAATCTGCAAATTTTGATTATAATGTTCCGATTTTAGAACGGGAATTAATAGAGAAAGGTGCTCTGAGATTACCTCCTGATACAATTTTCTTTCATATCGGCAGACTTTCTCATATGAGTTTTTCCTGCGTTGGATGTGGTCAGTGTTCCGATGTTTGTCCGGCAAATATTCCGGTTGCATCGGTATTTAAAAAATCAGGTGAAAGAGTTGCCGGGATTTTCGATTACATTCCCGGAAGAAATGTTGAAGAAGAGATTCCTGTGATGATCTATAAAGAAGAAGAATTTCAGGAACTGGGAGAATGAGATGATGAAAATTGAATATTTAATATTGAATATTGAAAATTTAGCTCCGTGTTCTCTTTGGTAATATTTTTCGTGTAAATTCGTGTAAATTCGTGGTTTCAGAAAAAGGATAATTATGAAAAAAGAATTCTCACCTAAGATTATAAGTTTCTTATGTAAATGGTGTTCCTATACAGGCGCAGACCTGGCAGGAATAAACAGGTTACAGTATCCGATTGCTATCCTGCCGATAAAAGTTATGTGTTCCAGCAGGATCGATCCTGTTTTCCTGATAAAATCATATTTGCGAGGAGCAGACGGCGTTCTGGTGGGTGGCTGACATCCCGGAGATTGTCATTACCAGGTTGGTAATTATCACACCAGAAGAAGAATTGCAATAGTGAAAGAAGTTTTCAAATCATTGGGTTTGGAAGATGAAAGAATTCGACTTACCTGGATCTCTGCATCGGAAGGACAGAAATTCGCTCGAGTCGGAAAAGAATATACAGAACAGATTAGTAAAATGGGTGAGAATCCAACAAAGAAGAGAATTTTTTTATAGTATAATTAAGGAAAATATATGAGTTCGAAAAGTAAATCTGTAATGATCATCGGGGCAGGAATTGCCGGAATTCAGGCATCTCTCGATCTTGCTGAAATGGGAATTAAAGTTCATTTGATTGAAGGAACTTCATCGATCGGCGGAAGAATGCCGCAATTGGATAAAACTTTTCCCACGAACGACTGCTCGATGTGTATTCTTGCACCAAAAATGAGCGAATGTGCCAGACATCCGAATATTCAAATTCACATTAAAACAAAAGTGGAATCAGTAAATGGAACCCCCGGGAATTTTATAGCAGAAATAATTGAAGAAGCAAAATACGTTGATCCTGTGAAATGCGTTGCCTGCGGACTTTGCGAAGAAAAATGTCCGGTGAAAGTAGAAGATGAATTTGATATGCAGCTTCGTAAAAGAGGTGCAATTTCCAGGTATTTCCTGCAAAGCATTCCTTCCGAATATACGATAGATAAAGAAAAATGCCTCTGTCTTACAAAAGGTGTTTGCCGGCTTTGCGAAAAAGTGTGTCCTGCAGAAGCAATCAATTTTGATGATAAAGATAAAAAAATGAAATTGAAAGTCGGAGCAGTGATCGTGGCAACAGGAATCGATGCATTCGATCCGATCGGATTCGGACATTTCGGTTACAAACGTTATAAGAATGTTGTTACGTCTCTGGAATTTGAAAGAATGCTTTCTGCTTCCGGACCTTTTGGCGGTCACGTTGTTCGGGCTTCCGATAATGTCGAGCCGAAAAGTATTGCCTTCATTCAATGCGTTGGTTCGCGGGATGAAAGTATCGATCGCAATTACTGTTCATCTGCCTGCTGTATGTTCGCCATCAAACAAGCGATCATTGCCAAAGAGCATATGAAAAGTTTGAAACCGGCACTGTTCTATATGGATATCAGGGCGTTCGGAAAAGACTTCGATAAATATTATGAGCAGGCTAAAGGTAAATATAGCGTTGATTTCATCAAATCCAAAGTTTCGGATATTTCCGAAACAGACAAAGGAAATTTGAAGTTACGATATGTTCTGGAAAACGGAGATATTCAATTTAAAGAATTTGATATGGTCATTCTTTCCATTGGATTGGAGCCGAGAAAAAATATCCGGGAATTAGCTGGAAAACTGGATATTAAACTCAATGAATACGGATTCTGTCGCTCAGATGCTTTTACTCCGCTCAAAACAAATCGTGAAGGAATCTTTGTCTGCGGCGCATCGAATGGTCCCAAGGATATTCCCGAATCTGTAGTATCGGCTTCCGGTGCAGTTGCGGAAGCTGCTAAATACCTCAAATTGGAAAGACAGGAACTGCAGGAAAAGAAAGTAGTAGAAAAAGAAGTTTTTGGAGAGCGTCCTCGAGTGGGAGTTTTTGTGTGTCATTGCGGTATTAATATTGCCGGGGTTGTGGATGTGAAAGATGTAGCTGAAAATGCTAAAAATATCGCAAATGTAGAGCACTCGGAAGACCTGATGTATGCCTGTTCGCAGGATTGTATGAACACGATCAAAGAACGGATCGAAGAACATAATCTCAATCGAATTGTAGTTGCAGCCTGCACTCCCCGAACTCACGAACCGCTTTTCAGGGAAACCATCAGCGAAGCAGGTTTGAATCCATATCTTTTTGAGATGGCAAATATTCGTGATCAATGTTCCTGGGCACATATGAACGAACCTGAACTCGCTACGGAAAAATCTAAAGACCTGGTAAGTATGGGAGTTGCAAAAGCACGCGATCTAATGCCGTTGAAAAGACTTCCCATCGATATAAATCCTAAATCACTGGTCATTGGCGGCGGACTGGCAGGAATGACAGCAGCACAATCTCTGGCGGTTGCGGGCTACGAAGTGTTCCTGATAGAAAGAGAAAAAGAACTTGGTGGTAATTTGCAGAATATCTATTTCAATTTTGGAAAAGACCCGCAGAAATTACTCCGGGATACGATCGAAGAAATTTCCAAAAATAAACTTATTCATATTTATAAGAATTCAGAGATTCAAAAAATAGACGGTTATGTTGGCAATTTCACAACAACTTTTGTAAATAAAAGTACAGGAAAGGAAAAGCAATTCGAGCACGGTGTTGTTATCATTGCCACAGGTGCGGAAGAACATAAAACCGAAGAGTATCTTTATGGAAAATCACATCGCATCGTTACGTTGGTTGAATTCGAGGAAATGCTTTATGAAAAGAAATTCCCCGGCAGAAAACCGAAAAATGTGGTTATGATCCAATGCGTCGGTTCTCGTGAAGAAGGTAAAATGTATTGCAGTAGGGTTTGCTGTACAAAAGCTGTTAAAAATGCTCTGGAACTGAAAAAAATAGTTCCCAAAGCGAATATTTACATTGTGAATCGTGACGTTAGAACTTACGGCTTCCGGGAAAAATATTATTCGGAACTGCGAGACAAAGGAACAATGTTCGTTAATTACGAACCTGAAAATAAACCCAAGGTTAATTTTGTGGATAAATCTGATCTGGACAGCAAGATCAACGTTACTGTTTTTGATCCGATTATGGATAAAGAAGTAGTTGTAACTGCAGATCTTTTGGTACTTTCCGTGGCAATCGATGCGCGCAAAGAGAACATCGATCTGGCCAGGATGCTCAAAGTTCCGTTGAACGAAGATGAATGTTTATGGAAGCTCACGTGAAATTGCGTCCTGTAGATTTTGCCACCGATGGTATTTTTGTTGCCGGACTCGCACATAATCCGAAAGATATGGATGAAAGCATAATGCAGGCAAAAGCAGCAGCAAGCAGAGCTCTTACATTTATTACCAAAAAAGCGATCCTGGTAGAAGGAACAATTACAGAAGTGAACGAAGACAGATGTTCCGGCTGCGGTTATTGTGAAATAATTTGTGCTTATAAAGCTATCGAAGTAGATAAAGAAAAAGAAATTGCAGTTGTGAATGAAGCACTTTGCAAAGGTTGCGGAGCCTGCGTTGCTTCCTGTCGTTGCGGAGCGCTCGATCTTCGCGGGTTCAGTAATGAACAGCTTTTTGATTCATTTGAAGCTTTGGATCTGGTAGATGTTTTGGGAGAATGATTTGCAACGAGCAAAACGAACCCCAATTATACAACGGGGCAGGCAAAGATGAATAGAAGGAAATTATAATTAATGATCAATTTTGAAAAGCTGGAGAAAAGTTATTATGAATAATTATGAAAGCACAATAGAATTTTGGGATGAAAAATTTGGTGAGAGGCTTTCGACTGATAAAAGATATGATCCAAGTAAACCAATACCACTTATTGAAATAGAAGAAGGAACAAAATGGTTAATAAAAGAATCTGACTCAATAATCGATTGTGGTTGTGGAAGTGGAAACCTACTTTTTAAAAGTTTGTTTTTAGGAGCAAAAAAAGCGGTTGGAATCGATATTTCTCCTAAAGCTATTGAACTTGCAAATCATACTTCAAAAGTGAATAAAATGGACGATAAAACTGATTTCAAAGCAGGTGGTATCGAGCTTTTAAAAAATATAAAAGGAAATTCCTTCGATGGAGCAGCTTCATTTAATACAATAGATAATATTTTACCGGATGATGCAATCTCGGTAATAAAAGAAATGAATAGAATTCTGAAGAAAAACGGTAAATTTCTTGTAAAATTAAATGATGTTATGCCAAAAAATATACTTGAAGAAGATGATTATTATCAACTAATTTCAGAAGATTTTTATAAAGAGAAATCAGGTCTTTATTTTTGGAATTTAAGCGATTCTAAATTTAGAGAAATTACTTCTCCATATTTTAAAATAGTGAAATATGTAGATGTTCCTTTTCCAAAAACAGATTATAAAAATCGACTATATTACCTTGTTAATAAAATATGATTTTATTTAATAATACAGTGAACATAACTAACAAGGAATATTGTTTTTTTGTTAGTTTTGCCTTCCACGACGAAGCAGAGCGAAGGCGGGTTCGTTGCTAAAAAAGGAATGTAAATATGAAAGATTGGCAGCCAAAAATTCTGGCAATATTGTGTAACTGGTGTTCTTATGCCGGAGCAGACCTGGCAGGAGTTTCCAGGATGCAATATCCGCCAAATGTGCGTGTGATAAGGATTCCCTGTTCCGGAAGAGTCGATCCGTTATTTATAATGAAAACGCTGCAAAGCGGGTTCGACGGTCTTCTAGTTTCCGGCTGACATCCAGGCGATTGCCATTACCTGTCAGGTAATTTTATCGCCCGTAGACGGTATTCTACGATTAAACCGCTTCTTGAAATGATCGGGATCGAACCGGAAAGAGTCCAGTTTTCCTGGATCTCTGCCGGAGAAGGTGAACGCTTTGCCAATATCATCGAAAAGATAACAAACGATGTTAAGAAGATCGGTCCTGCAAAAAGGTTGGTAAAGGGAGCAAAGCAATGATCCAGAACCTGAGAACAGAAGTAAAGAAACTCCTGAAAGATAAAAAAGTGGATATTGTTATCGGTTGGGAAAAAGGTTCTCTTCCGCTTTCCTCCACACCGCTTTTTATTCATAAAGAAGAAGATGTTGATAGACTTATTTTCGATGAAACCTGCAGAAATAATCTTACAACTTATCTCACAAAAGATAAAAGAAAACTTGGAAAAACTTATGATAAGGTCGGAATCATTGTAAAAGGCTGCGATGCTCGTTCAATCGTTCTTTACTCGATTGAGCAGCAAATCAAAAGAGAGAATATCGTTATTATCGGAGTTCCCTGTAACGGTGTTCTGGAAAAGAAGAAAATTCTTCAGAAAACAGAAAATGAAGAAATTCTGGAATTAAAGATAGATGGAAAAAATGTGCATTTAAAAGGTCGTGATTTCGATCTGTCAATTCCTTTGAATGAAGTTCTTTGTGATTCCTGTTTAACCTGTCGCTATCCTGATGCTCCGGTTCACGATATTTTTATTGGAAAACCTCGCAAAGAAATTGATATAAAAGACGAATATAAAAAAGTAACAGATTTTGAAAAAAAATCTTCCGAAGAACGTTGGGAATATATCAAAGAAGAATATTCAAAGTGCATTCGCTGTTATGCCTGCAGAAATGTGTGTCCTGCCTGTTATTGCAACGAGTGTTTTGTAGACCAGAACGATCCTCAATGGATCGGCAAAACTCCTGAAGTCACCGACTCCATCATTTTCCATCTCATCAGGAATCTTCACGTTGCCGGAAGATGCGTGGATTGTGGAGCTTGTGTTTCCGCTTGTCCGGTCGACCTCGATCTGCGTATTATGAATAAAAAAGTGGAAAAAGAGATCAAAGAACGATTTGATTATACTGCAGGATTGGATATCAATGAAAAACCGGCGATGGCAAGCTATTGTGAAAATGAAAAACAAGATTTTATAATGGGTTAGAATATGATCAAAATAACAAAAACCGAACCTCTACTCGTTACTAAGCCCCAGCTTAGTAACGCTCGTTTTTGCATTCCCAAGCAGGGGCTTGGGAACGAGAAATTGTCGGGCTTTGGGAACGAGAGTAATTTGTGGGATTTATTATGATTAAAATAAAGAAAAGCGAATTTAGTGAATTTATAAAAAATCTTCAAAAGAATTATAGTGTTTTTGCTCCTGTTACTGACGGGAAAGCAACAGCTTTCAAAAAGATCAAATCTGCCGATGATATCAATAATAAAATATTGAACACAAAGAGATCACCCAAAGAAATATTCTTCCCGCAATCGGAAGTTCTTTTCCAATATACGGAAAGAGGAATGGAAGTTCCAAAAAGAGAGGAAAAACCTTTTGCCATCTGGGGAATGAGGAACTGCGATACAAAAAGTCTTCTGATGTTGGATAATGTTTTTGGTGAAGCACATCAAATGCCGAAAAAAGATATGTATAAAGACCCATATTGGAAGGAAAAATATGATAACTGTCTTGTTTTCAATCTTGCCTGCAATGAGCCGCTTTCCACCTGTTTCTGCAACTGGTTCGGTGGCGGTCCTTTCGATAAAACAGGTTCCGATATCTTTGTAGTGGAAACTGATGATAGTTACATCTTTGAAGCTGTGAGCGATAAAGGAAAGAAATTCCTGAAAGAGTTTAAAACAGCTGAGGAAATATCAGATAAAGAAATCAAAAAAATTGAAAAATTAAAAGAAACAGCCGAATCTTATCTCGCAGAAAAACAAGATGTCTCATCACTTTTTTCTAAAACAAAAGAAATCTGGGATGAACCGATCTGGGATGAGATCGCAGCAAAATGCGTTAATTGCGGAGCTTGTGCTTTTGTATGTCCCACCTGCCACTGCTTCGATGTTTCTGACGAAGGAAAGGGAAATAAAGGAAAACGCATTCGCCTCTGGGATTCCTGTATGTTCGCTATCTTCACAAAAGAAGCATCAGGGCACAATCCGCGCAGCCAATCCACTCAACGCGTACGGCAAAGAGTAATGCATAAATACAATTATTTTATGGATAATTATGATGAACATCTCTGCACAGGCTGTGGAAGGTGCGTGGTTGTTTGTCCGGTAAATCTGGATATTCGAGAAGTCATTAAGAAAATATTGGATTATAAAAAATGAGGAATAAATGAAAAATACATATATTCCATTTCAGATGAAGGTGAAAAAGATCTATACAGAGAGTCCTGATAGAACATTAAAGACCTTTGATCTGTCATATATTAATGAAGAAGATAAATTTGATTTTTTACCGGGTCAATTCTGTGAATTTTCCATTTTAGGAAAAGGTGAATCACCTTTCGGGATCGCTTCTTCTCCCACAGAAGAAGATATTCTCAAGTTCACGGTAAACCGCACCGGTTCTGTTACGAACGAAATTCATTATCTTCAGGAAGGGGATATTGTAGGAATTCGAGGACCTCTCGGAAACTGGTATCCGGTTGAGAAGTTCAAAGGACAGGATGTAGTGATAATCGGTGGTGGATTTGCCTTCACAACATTACGTTCGCTTCTTGTTTATATGCTGGAAAATCGTAAAGATTACGGCAAGATAACTGTGATTTACGGTGCCCGGAATCCCGATCTTTTCATTTATAAAGATGAAATAAAAGAGTGGGAAAAACGCGATGATCTCACATTGCATCTTACAATTGATAATCCGGTTAAAGGTTGGAATAAACTTACGGGATTTGTGCCAACAGTAACCAAAGAGGTTTCTTTCGATCCAACTTCCTGGTGTGTTGTGTGCGGACCTCCGATAATGATAAAATACACCCTTCCTGTTCTTACCGAAATTGGTTTTCCCGATGAGAAGATTTATACTTCCCTTGAAAGGCGAATGAAATGTGGAATCGGGAAATGCGGCAGATGTAATATTGGCTCAAAATATATTTGTATCGATGGACCGGTGTTTTCTTATGAAGAGATAAAAAAAATTCCGGAAGCATTGTAAAATTGAATATTGAAAAATGAATATGGAAAATGGAAAATGAATATTCGGGACACGGATAATGTGGATTTTCACGGATTGGACTCGACTTCAAAGCGACCTGTCTTGGCGAAACGAAGTGAAGACAAAAGCGCGGAGTTAAGAACAATACATGAGTTCTCTCAAGAGGAGATTACACACCTCCCGACTAAAGTCGGACTCCTCTCAAGAGGAGATTTTCTCAGTGCTCTCCGCCTATCCGGCGTATCCGGCAGTTGCCGGAGAAGACTGGTGAACTTGGTGGTTAAGAAGTTAGTTTTGTTCGTTTTTGTTCGTTGCTAATATAAGATAAGGAGAAATAAATGGCTAAAGATAAAATTATATTAAGTGAAATGGATGCCAATTTTAAGAATGAGATCGCATCTATGCCTGGAGCAGAACATTTTCAAAGATGTTTCACTTGCGGCACCTGCACTGCCGCTTGTCCTGTTGCAGAAGTTCACGAAGATTATGATCCGCGAAAAATAATTAGAATGTGCATTCTGGGGATGAAAAAGGAGGTATTATCGTCTGACCTTCTATGGATGTGTTCAAGATGTTATACCTGCTATGCACTTTGTCCGCAGGGAGTTAAGTTTTCTGATGTTATCGATGTTCTGCGTGATATGGCTATCAAAGAAGGTTATGTTCCCAAAGAGCGTTATCAAGAAGCAAGAGAACTGGATAAATTTGTTCAGGAATTACGCTGCGAATTGATCAATCAGAAATTGCATCCGGATAATAAATTAGATGATAAAATTAAAACTAAGCTGGATAAAGAGATAAAAGTAAAATGGTAGAAGATAGAACATGGATAATGCGGATAAAAAAAATAAACACCGAAAACACCGAGAAACACCGAAAAATGAATATCGAATTTCGAACCCCAGTGAAATAAAAGAAAAAGAAGATTTCACGGGGCAGGCAAGGAATGATGAATGATGAAGGGAAACACACACCTCCCGGCTAAAGCCGGACTCCTCTCAAGAGGAGATTTTCTCTGTATTCTTAGTGTTTTCGGTGGTTATTATTTTGTTTGTATTGTTAGTTTTGCCTGCCACGACGAAGCAGAGCGAAGGCGGGTTCGTTGCAAAAAAATAAAACCAAATAAAAAAGGAGGTTAAAATGCAAGTAGATCAAACTTTAGATTGCAAAGGGCTTTCCTGCCCGATGCCGATCATTAAGTTAGCCAAAACGGTCAAGAAAATGAACAGTGGTGAAGTTTTGGAACTTATGGGAACCGATCCCGGTTCTAAAACCGATGTTCCTGCGTGGTGCGAAAAAACAGGCAACATTTTTCTTGATCAGAAAGAAGAAGGTGGCGCATTCATTTTTTACATCAAAAAGAAGTAAAAAGGAGTGAACAGTGTTTAAAAAAGGAGTTTTAAAAGAATTATTCGATGGTTTGTTCGGTAAAACCTGGCCTATGTGGGTTGGTGGGATTTTGCTGGCAGTATTGAATATTCTTCTTTTCGTAATTAAATACCCCTGGGGTGGTAGCGGAGGCTATATTAATATTGGTCAGAACCTTTTCCAGACTCTCGGAGCAAAAAGTCTCGGAACAGGCACACCGATTAGTCTGCACACAGTTGCATTACTGAATATCTTCATCGTCCTTGGAGCGTTTATTTCATCTTTGTTTTCCAAAGAATTCAGTATTAAAGTAGCTCCAATTGGGGAACTCGTTAAAGGTCTTATTGGTGGTGCATTGATGGGAATTGGTGCAACTGTAGGGATTGGTTGTACTATAGGAGGTTTCTTTTCTGGAGTTCCCGCACTTTCCGGAGGAGCTTTGTTCCTTTCTCTTGGATTTATGCTGGGAACTTTTGTAGCTCTCAGATATCTTCTTTGGGAGATGGAAGCACTTCCCAAAATCAGTATGGGAAAATCTTGCACATTAATTCCGGGAACCGGTAAAAAAACAGGTTGGCAAAGATGGCTCGGCTGGATCCTTATTGCTGTTGTGTTGTATATCTTTAGTAATTATACAGCCAAGGGAACAGCTCTTTCAAAAATTCTCGGCTGGCACATATTTATTGCACTTATTCTTGGAATAATCCTGCAAAGATCACGTTATTGTATTACTCGTGCTTTTAGAGAACCGTTTATGACAGGTGAAGCAACGGCTCCGGTGGCAATAATTATCAGCGTTCTGGTTGTTCTTATCGGTTTTACTGTTCTTAAGTTTTTTGGTGTAGGAAATGCCGGAGAAACTGCAGTTCGAGCCATTGAAATGAAATCTGTTTATGCTAACTTCTGGTTAAGAGCTTTAATTGGCGGATTCATATTTGGCTTGGGAATGACCGTTGCAGGTGGCTGTGCAGTTGGAACACTCTGGCGTGCAGGAGAAGGTCATGTAAAACTATGGATGTCCGCACTTGGATTCACGATTATGGCACCTATTTCCAAGACATTCATTGTTCCATGGATTACAAAAATCATTCCAGAATCTCTGCGCAGTAAATTGTTTCTACCCGATGTTTTAGGTTATACCGGTGCAGTGGTTCTCATCCTGGTAATACTTCTGCTGTGGTATATGTTCGTGAAATGGAATGAAAAAACCGGAAAATTTTCCGCATTATAAAAAAGGAGGAGAAATGAAAAAAATAAATTATCTGATTATTCTTTCTGCGATCCTTCTTCTTGTCTCAAGTTGCGGAAAAGGATTTTCTGAAGGCGGATATTTTGCCAATGCAAAAGCAATGGTGAATGAAGCCAGAAAAGGCATCGAAGAAATTTCTTATGATGAATTGATCCGGAAAATGAAAAGTGGTGAATCAAAGTTCATAATAGATGTTCGAGAACCGGGTGAATTTGCAGAAGGATACATAAATCAGCCGGATGAAAACGACAAAAAAGAATATCCCGATGTAGTGACGAAAAACATTCCAAGGGGTTTATTGGAATTTAAAATAGCCGATATAACTTTTTGGAAAAATCGCAAAAATATGCCGTCTAAAGATGATGAAATAATTATCTATTGTAAAAAAGGCGGAAGAGGAGCTTTAGCCACGGAAACCTTGATGAAACTTGGCTATAAAAATGTTCAAAACCTGAAAGGCGGTTATAAAAAATGGCTTAATCCAAATGCTTCAGAGGAAGATGATACTCCTGCAGAATCAGGCGGATGCGGCTAAAAAAAAGGAGAAAAACATAGCAACTAACCCGAAACATATTTAAAAGAAGTTTCAATTAAGAAATTAAATATGATGGGCAGGCAAGAACTAACATAACGAACTAAGAAAAATAAATTGTTTATCTTGTTCGTATTGCTTGTCGTGGCGTATCCGGCAACTGCCGGAGGAGACTGGTTCGTTGCATAAAAGGAGAAAATAGATGAAAAAAAAATGGATGAAAAACTTAATAGTACTATCTATTATAGTTTTAGTCTTTGCAGGTTGTGCAAAAAAGAATGATCTTGATACATTATTAACTTACATGGATAGCAATGGAATGACAGTAAAAGAACTGTTCGATGGATGGATCATAAAAGCAGAAGATGTTCACGATAACATGGCAAATTATTACTTAATGGATCTTCGTGGAAAAGATAAGAACAAAAACGAAATTATCGATTATGATGACGGTCATATTGCCGGAGCTGTTTTAACTTCTTTCTCTACAATTCTTAACGATGCTGAGAAAGCGGGAGAAAAAACGATCGTGGTTATATGCTACACAGGACAAACAGCCGGCCATGCTGTAATGGCACTCAGACTTTCCGGATATGACGATGCTAAAGTACTTAAATGGGGTATGAGCGGATGGAACGGCGATTTTGATATATGGACAAAAAATTGCGGTCAAATTGAAAGTGAAAACTGGGTTGCTGAACCTGTGGCAGAAAATATTGCATTTAAGTATATTCAACTGGAATGTGATGCAACGGAAGGTAAGGAAATGCTTACCGAACGCGTTGGCGTTATGCTGAATGGCGGGTTTAAAGGAATAGGTGCGGACAAAGTTCTTAATAATCCTGCAAATTATTTTGTTAATAATTATTGGGGTGAAGAAGATGTTGATAAATATGGACACATCGACACTGCTTACAGGATAAAACCATTAGATGTACAAAATATAGGTTCTGATAAAACCATTGTAACTTATTGCTGGACAGGACAGACTTCTTCTATGGTTACAGCTTATCTAACTGTTCTTGGTTATGATGCAGCAAGTCTTAAATATGGCGTGAACAGCATCATTTATGATATGCTTGAATCTCATAAATGGGCTGCTTCAAAAGATTATGATTACGAAGTAACAGAAAAGTAAATAAGATTAAATAATTATCAGGGAGCTAAACCTGGCTCCCTGGTATTTTATCAGATTTTCAGGAGGATAGATGAAATCAAAAAAAGAATTAAGTTTTGAAAATCTACTCGATGAAGTTATTCATAAAGATCTATGTAACAAGTGTGGTGGCTGTGTTTCATTCTGCAGCGCAAATGGAATTAGCGCGCTGGAAATGGGAGAGGATGGTTTTCCCAGGTATGCCGATAAAGACAAATGCCTGGAAGGTGGAATTTGTTACCTTATCTGCCCTCAAACTGTAAGCTTGGAAGAAGAATTAAAAAATAAATTTAATTGGAAATATCCAATTGGAAACTGGATAGATGTTTTTTCTGCTCGCTCTACTGATAATGAGGTCTTGAATGTTGCCACTGATGGAGGTGTGGTTACTTCGCTGTTAACATATCTTCTGGAAAGCAAAATAATAGATGGAGCGATAGTTTCTAAGAGAGTAGGAGTTTGTGGCAGGGAACCAATAATTGCGAAATCTCGGGCAGATTTGATCCAGGCTGCAGGTTCCAGTTTTGCAGAAACTGAACATCTGGATGAGCTGGGAAACATCTATTCTTCATGTTTTCCTGTAATTAAAATAATAAAAGAAGCTACCTCAAAAGTTACTAAAAAATTGGCTCTTGTCGGCACGCCCTGTCAGATAAGAGCAATTCGCAAAATGCAAGTTCTGAATATTATTCCTGCTGATATGGTCATCTTTACAATTGGGCTTTTCTGTTTGCAGTGTTTTACACTCAACGATCTGGAAAAAAAAGATTTCATAAAAAAGCTTAATATTAATATAGATGATATTCGAAAGGTAAATATAAAAGATAAACTGATACTGAATATGAAATCGGGTATCAATATACATATACCATTGGAAGAAATTGAGAAAATTGCACGACCTGCTTGTATTGCCTGTACGGATTTTGCTAATGATTTTGCAGATATCTCTGTAGGTGGTATCGGTTCTGATGAAGGCTTCACAACAGTTTTGATCAGAAATTCTTTGGGCAGGCAGATATATTCCGAAGCTATGTACCAGGGCTATATTGAAAATAAATATTATCCATGTCCTAATGGTAGAAAAACAAGAGAAGAAGAATTGGCATATATTATTAAAGATTATGCAATAAGGAAAAAAATAAGAGCAGAGAAGAAATTGGATTCTCTTAAAAAATAAATAAATGGAATCATAATATCAAGGAGCTTTAATAAATGGGAAATAAAAAAGTTGGTTCTGTACTGGTCGTAGGTGCAGGAATTGCAGGAATTCAATCTTCACTCGATCTGGCGAATTCCGGGTTTAAAGTTTATCTTCTCGAACAAACGCCGGCTATCGGCGGTGTTATGGCTCAATTAGATAAAACATTTCCCACAAATGATTGTGCGATGTGTATTGTATCGCCAAAATTAGTGGATTGCGGGAGACATCCGAATATTGAGATCATCACAAATGCCGAACTGGGAAAAGTGGTTGGTGAGGCTGGAAATTTCAAGGTTGTAGTAAAGAAAAAACCCAGATATGTGGATGAAGATAAATGTACCGGTTGTGCAGCTTGTACTCAAAATTGTCCTGTATCAATTGCGCTTTATCCTGTTGAAAAAATATATATAAAATTAAAGGATGAAGACCTCAGAAGAGTTAAACCCATTTTGGAGAAGTATCGTGATCAGAAAGGTAATTTGTTGCCGATTCTTCAGCAGATAAACAAAGAATTCCGTTACCTTCCCGAAGATATTTTGAGATATGTATCTGATGAACTAAATGTACATCTTGCAGATATTTATAATATTGTTACTTTTTATAATGCTTTCAATCTTGAACCACGAGGAAAACATATCGTAACCGTTTGCATTGGAACTGCTTGCCATGTTCAAGGAGCTCCGGGACTTATAGAAGCTCTCGAAGATGAACTGGGTATAAAGGTGGGAGAAACTTCAAAAGATATGAGTTTCACTCTGGAAACTGCCCGTTGTTTCGGTTGCTGCGGATTGGCTCCCGTGATCACGGTTAATGAAGATGTACACGGAAAATTGAAACGAGCAGATATTCCCAGAATTGTTAAACATTATAAATCTATGGAGGAAAAACAGGATGCCTAAATTAAATATTAAAGACCTCGAAGAAATAAGAAAAAAGGTTAGAAAAGCAGCGCTTCTGCGCGAGGGAATTTCTAATGCAAAGATAACCGTTCATATGGGAACCTGCGGTATAGCTGCCGGAGCAAGACCAATTATGAATGCTCTTATCAAAATAGTCGAAGAATCCGGGCGGGACGATGTGATCGTAACAACTTCCGGATGTGCCGGACTTTGCAGCCGAGAACCAATGGCTACAGTAGAACTAAAAGGGGAAACCCCTGTGAAATATGGTGATCTGACCGAAGATAAAATAAAAAAAATATTTTCAGAGCATGTACTTAAAGGAAAGATCGTAGAAGAATATGCCCTTGTAATAGGAAGTGAGAGGGAACCCTAAAAATGGATATCTTTTTAAGAATTGAGATTAGTTAAAATAATATCCCCCGAACAGTCGCAAGCTCTCTACGGGGCAGGCAATATCGAACCCAGTGTAATAAAAAAAAGAAGATTACACGGGACAGGCACAGAATATCCAATGATGAAGGAAAAAAATGAAAGAGAAGAATACGGAAACTAATCAGAAGAAGTTTGATTTGCAGGAACGATTTATTGATTGGTTTCTACTCATTCCTAAATCACATTTGGGAATGCAATAATGGGAAAAAAGTATAAGGAAAATGGAGCGATAGCGACAAAAAAACTTGGATATTCCCTGTTGAGTATTGGATATTCAGATTTTTTTATGTTTTTTATGTTGATCCAGTTAAAATATAAAAAGGAATCAATATGGCTTATAGAACTCATTTAATGGTATGTACCGGCACGGCTTGTGTTTCGTGTGGTGCTTTTAATATCAAGAAACTGTTAGAAGAAGAAATAAAAAAGCAGAAATTAGATAAAGAAATTCTGGTCGTTGGTACAGGTTGTCAGGGATTCTGTGCTCAGGGTCCTATTGTTGTAGTTCAACCGGATGATATTTTTTATCAATTGCTTTCTCCGGAAGATATTCCTTTCCTGGTAGAAGAACACTTTCTGAAAGGAAGACCTGTTAAAAAAATGATGTACACTCCACCCGGTGAAAAGATTCAAATTCCTACTGTTAGTGAAATTGGATTTTTCAGTAAACAGCGGTTGATCGCTCTCAGGAATAAGGGATTGATAGATGCCGAAAAGATCGATGATTATATTGGCAGGGACGGATATAATGCACTGATAAAAGTTTTAACATCGATGAGTTCCGAAGATATAATAAAAGAGATAAAGAATTCCGGGTTAAGAGGTCGAGGCGGCGGAGGTTTCCCAACAGGTTTGAAGTGGGATATCTGTAAAAATTCAAAAGGCGAACCCAAGTATATAATATGCAATGCCGACGAAGGTGATCCCGGTGCATACATGGATAGAAGTATCGTCGAATCCGATCCGCATGCAGTTATCGAAGGAATGCTGATAGGAGCAAAAGCAATAGGTGCACAGCAGGGATTTGTCTATATCAGAACGGAATATCCGCTTGCTATTCATAGATTGGAAGTTGCGATCGAGCAGGCACAAGAATATGGATTATTGGGAAAAGACATCCTTGGCAAGGGTTTTGATTTTGATCTTGAGATCAAACAAGGTGCAGGTGCTTTTGTCTGCGGAGAAGAAACATCCCTGATCCATTCGATTGAAGGAATATCACCCGAACCAAGTCAGAGACCTCCATTTCCAGCAGAATCCGGATTATGGGGAAAGCCGACTAATATCAATAATGTGGAAACCTGGGCTAATGTTCCCAGAATAATTCTGCGTGGTGCAGATTGGTTTGCAGGTATTGGTACGGAGAAAAGCAAAGGAACAAAAGTTTTTTCTCTTGTGGGAAAAATAAATAATACAGGTTTGGTGGAAGTACCTATGGGAATCACTCTCAAAGAGATCATTTATGATATTGGCGGCGGAGTTCCCGGCGGGAAAAAATTTAAAGGTGTTCAAATCGGTGGTCCATCCGGAGGAGTTGTTCCTGCTTCTTTAATCGATCTGCCTGTCGATTATGAAAAATTAACCGAAGTTGGTTCTATGATGGGCTCCGGGGGAATGGTGGTAGTTGATGAAGATACCTGCATGGTAGATCTTGCCAGATATTTCCTGGAATTTACCAGTGATGAAAGTTGTGGAAAATGTGCAAGCTGTCGGGAAGGCAGTTCTGCAATGCTTGAAATTCTTACAAGAATAACAGAAGGAAAGGGGAAAGAAGGTGACATTGAATTCCTGGAAGAACTGGGATACGCAATAAAAGATGCTTCTCAATGTGGTCTGGGGCAAACACTTCCCAATCCGGTTCTTTCAACGATCGATAATTTCAGAGATGAATACGAAGCTCATATAAAAAATAAAAAATGTCCGGCTCATGTTTGCAAAGCATTAATTAGTTTTCATATCGACCCTGATAAATGTACCGGTTGTACAGTTTGTGCAATAAAATGTCCGGCTGATGCTATCTCCGGTAATCGCAAGGAACCTCATATTATCGATCAGGATAAATGTATTAAATGTGGTATTTGTTACACTGTTTGTAAATTTGATTCAGTGAAAGTGGAGTGATCTTATGAAGCTTATGGAAATAGAAGAAATACTTGAAGCAGAAGTTCTTACAGGAGAATACGATCCTGAAATAGAAATAGAAATAGGTTGTTCATCAGATTTAATGAGTGAAGTTTTGGCTTATGGTGAACCATGTTCTATTCTCTTAACAGGCTTAACAAATATCCAGGTTATCAATACTGCTAATGTAGCTGATATAAAACTAGTATGTTTTGTTATGGGAAAAATACCTGATGAAAAGATCATAAACTTAGCGAAAAAGAATGATATAACTGTATTTATAACAAAACTTACAACGTTTGAGAGTTGTGGGCGGTTGTATAAAAATGGGCTTAAGAGCTGTAGTTATTTTGATCTCGATAAATAAAAATGGATAATAATAAAACAACCACCAAGATTCAAGAGCTGACTTATGAGCTGAAAATTGATGATGTAATGTGTAAGAATATTGAAACAGTCAGTTCAAAAATGCCTATTTCTCAATTAAGAGATGTTTTGTACAAAAAGCGAATTTCAGGAGTTCCAGTTGTAAATGATGATAAACTTGTTGGTATTGTAAGTATTGAAGATTTTATTAAATGTATGGAACAGGAAGAAATGGATGCCTTAGTAGAAGATAAAATGACCAAAAATATAAAGACTCTTTATGCTGACGAACCACTTGTTCATGCTGTTAAGAAATTTGAAAAATATGGATTTGGTCGTTTTCCTGTGCTTTCAAGGAAAGATAAAAAATTAGTGGGTATTATTACTAAAAGTGATATTATTAAAGGAATACTAAAGAAATTAGAATCTGTTTATCATGATGAAGAGGAACGAAGATATCGAGCAAGTCATATCTTTAATGATATTGTTGCGGATGAGGTGTTTCTAAAATTTCAATATTTTGTAGAAGGCAAGAACTTTGATAAAGCAGGAGAAGCTTCCACCGGACTAAAAAAAACGCTTTATAGGCTTGGTCTCTCACCGGATATTATTCGCAGAGCAGCAATTTCCACTTATGAAGCAGAAATTAATATTGTTGCATATACTGATGGAGGAGAAATAATAGCTTATATAGATCCTCATCAAATTAAAATCATTATAATAGATAAAGGACCTGGTATTCCTGATGTTGAGAAAGCCTTGCAACCCGGCTTTTCCACTGCTCCCGGATGGGTTAGAGAATTAGGATTCGGAGCCGGCATGGGACTTCCGAATATCAAGAAATTCACCGATAAGATGACTCTAAGATCGACAGTTGAAAAAGGAACGCATTTGGAAATCATAATAAAGCTCAGTGATTATCGTAATGAAGATTAATATTTATTTTCGATCTCACCTCAATCCTCTCCTAAGAGGAGAGGAAGTTTTATTTTCCCTTCTCCTTGCAGGAGAAGGGGTTAGGGGCTGAGGTTCTGAAAAAAGAGGGAAAATGATGAATTTGAAAGATATTGTGAAAATGCTCGATCTGAAAGTGGTTTCCGGGGATATTGATAGAGAAGTGAGTGCAGGTTATTCAAGTGATCTGCTTAGTGATGTTATTGCAAATGCTCAAAAAGATAACATCTGGATCACTTTGCAAATTCATGTAAATATTGTGGCTGTGGCAAATTTACAGGAACTTGCAGGCATCATTCTTGTAAATGGACGACAACCTGAACAAATAACTTTGAAGAAAGCAGAACAGGAAAATATTCCTATTCTATTAACAGAATTACCCACTTTTGAAATTGTGGGGAAACTCTATGAAATGGGAATTCACGGGAACTCAATAAATTGAATATTTAATATTGAAGATTGAATATTTACCCTTGTGCTTTCCGGGAATTCATTGTTACAAAAGTTAGTATTGTTAGTATTGTTCGTTGCTAAAAGAAAGAAGGAATAAGAGATAATGAGGACTCAGCCGAATGCTCAAAAAAATCAAAGCGGATTTGCATATTCATACCTGTCTCTCCCCGTGCGGTGATATGAATATGACGCCTGCAGCGATCGTAGAAAAAGCAAGATCAAAAGGATTGGATGTGATCGGTATTTGTGACCATAATTCATCTGAAAATGTAGCTGCTGTAAAGAAAGCCGGAGAAAAAAATAATTTGAAAGTTCTTGGCGGAATGGAAGTTACGTCTAAAGAAGAGGTGCATATTCTTGCTCTTTTTGATGAAGAAAAAAAATTATCTGAACTCCAGGAAATCGTTTATGAAAATATGGAAGGTGTAAATGATGAGGAATTTTTTGGATACCAACTAATAGTAGATGAGCAAGGTGAGATCATCGATCTTAATAAGAAATTATTGATTGGAGCAACCGACCTGACAGTCGAGAGAATAGTTGAGCTTATACATTCTTTAAATGGACTTGCTATTGCATCGCACGTTGATCGTGAAAGATTCAGCCTGATCGGTCAACTGGGTTTTGTTCCGGAAGGATTGGATTTGGATGGTCTGGAATTATCACCGAGATATATGTCAGAAAAGAAAAAATTTGATTTTCCAATGTCATCGGGCTTACCTCTCGTCACTTTTTCCGATGCTCATTTTCCAGATGATATTGGTAAAACTTCAACCACTTTCCTGCTTGATGACATAACAGTGAAAGAGTTGAAAAAGGCATTAAAGAATAAAGATGGAAGATCTATCCTTGCATATTCTTGATGTGGTCGAGAATTCGATCGAAGCAAATGCTTCGAAAATTGAGATAAAGATTATAGAGGAAAAAAACAAAGATTTACTCGCAGTCGAGATAAAGGATAATGGAAGAGGAATGAACAGGGAAACTATTAACAAAGTGCTGGACCCGTTCTATACAACAAGAACGACACGAAGAGTAGGTATGGGACTTTCTCTCTTGGCTCAAGCTGCAAGAGAGAGTAATGGAAATTTTGAGATAAATTCAAAGGTTGGTGTTGGCACAGAGGTTAAAGCTGTTTTTCAATATAGTCATATCGATCGTAAACCTATCGGAGATATGAAAAATACACTTATAACCTTAATGGTCTCTCATCCTGAAATAAATTTTGTTTATGAACATCAAGATGAAGATGGTAATTATGTTCTGGATTCAAATGAAATATAAGGTGAAATATCAAATGACAAAAAACAAAATTCAAATAAATCTCAATAACCGAAATTTCAAATTCAAAACAAATAAAAGTATTTGTTCGTTTGTTATTTGTAATTTTTAAAAAAGGGTATAAATATGATTAATCTAATTATTAATGGAACAAAGGTTGAAGTAGAAGAAGGTTCCACAATTCTTCAAGCAGCAGATAAACTTGGTATAAAGATTCCGACTCTATGTTATCATAAAGCATTGCCGGCTTATGGAGCTTGCCGGTTATGTGTCGTCGAGGTGATTCAGGGAAACGGGAAGACTTCTATTCAGGCTTCCTGCACTTATCCTGCTCAAGAAGGTCTTATTATCAAAACCGATACGGAGCGAGTGATAAAAACCCGTAAAATTATGCTTGAATTGCTGCTGGCAAAATGCCCGGATTCTGAAGTTCTGAAGGATCTTGCTGAAGAAATGGGAGTTGGGAAACCAAGGATCGAACTGAAGAATGAAGATTGTATTCTCTGCGGATTATGTGTGCGAATGTGTAAAGACAGGATGGGAAAAGGAGCGATCGGTTTTGCAAATAGAGGGTTTAAACGTGTAGTTGTGCCTGCTTTTGATTCTCTGTCTGATGTATGCCAGACCTGTGGAGCCTGCGTTAGTGTTTGTCCAACCAAAACCGGAGTAAAATTAGAAAAGATCACGGAAAATGAACCTGTTCCGATCCTATCTGAATTTGATGAAGGATTATTAACAAGATCAGCTATTTACATTCCGTATGCTCAGGCTGTTCCAAATTATGCCAATATCGATCCGGATCATTGTGTGCAGCTAACTACCGGAGAGTGCAAGATATGTACGGAATTCTGTGAAGCGGAAGCGATCGATTTTGACCAAAAAGAAAAATTTCTAAACCTGAATATCGGCTCGGTGATCATTGCAAACGGATCTGAAAAATTTGATCCAACTGCATTGCATGAATATGGTTACGGCAGGTTTAAAAATGTTCTTACAAGTATCCAGTTTGAAAGAGTATTGGCAGCTTCTGGCCCTTTTGAAGGTCATCTGCAAAGACCTGCTGACGGAAAAGTTCCCACCAAAATTGCATGGATACAATGTGTGGGTTCAAGAAACGAGAATTCTCATATGCCGTATTGTTCTTCTGTATGTTGTATGTACGCTCTCAAAGAAGCGATAATTGCCAAGGAGCATGTAAAAACCGTTGAACCTACAATTTTCTTTATGGATATTCGTGCTTACGGAAAAGACTTTGATAAATTCTATGATCAGGCAAAAGATGTGGGAGTAAGGTTTATTCGCTCACGAGTTGGAAAGATAAAAGAGATAAAAGAAACAGGAAACCTGGAATTATATTATGTGAAAGAAACCGGTGAACTTGAAATTGAAGAATTTGAAATGGTCGTACTTTCTATCGGACTTACACCTACAAGAGATATTGTGGATGTAACCGATAAACTCGATGTTCGCCTTAATGAATTTAATTTTATAGAGAATACAGGAATGTCATCCATCCAGACGACCAGACCCGGGATTTATGTTTGCGGTCCGGCAGCTTCACCAAAAGATATTCCGGAAACTGTTATGCAGGCATCGGGAGCAGTTGCAGGTTCTGCGGAAATACTTTCGGAAGTTCGCGGAACCGAAATAACTGAAAAAGTTTATCCTGAAGAGATCGATGTAAGCGGGAAGAAACCCAGGATCGGAGTTTTCGTGTGCCATTGCGGTATCAATATCGGAAGCGTGGTAAATGTTCCTGAAGTAGTTAAATTTGCAAAAACCCTGCCCAATGTTGTCTATGTCGAGGAAAATCTTTTCACCTGTTCACAGGATACTCAGGAAAAAATGAAGGAAATAATCCATGAATATAAGCTTAATCGAGTTGTTGTTTCCTCCTGCTCGCCGAGTACTCACGAACCTTTGTTCCAGGAAACATTGAGAGAAGCCGGATTGAATCCGTATCTTTTCGATATGGCAAATATCAGAAACCAATGCAGCTGGGTTCATAAAGATGATAAAGAAGGTGCCACTGAAAAGGCAAAGATCCTTACAAAAATAGCGATTGGAAAAGTAAGACTTTTAGAATCACTTCATTCGATTTCTCTTGATGTTAGACAAACAGCTCTCGTTATAGGTGGAGGACTTTCCGGTATGACAGCAGCTCTTTCTGTTGCAGAACAGGGTTTTGAAGTAGCACTCATCGAAAGAAAAGATAAATTGGGTGGAAATCTTCACCGGCTTGCCGAATCTGTTGATGGAAAGAAAATCTCGGATTATCTCGCTGAACTCAATGATGAAATTAACAAGCATCCGCTCGTAAAAGTTTTCACGAATTCGGAAGCTAAGGAAATCGACGGATATATCGGAAACTATCAAACGAAGATATTTAATAAAAAGGATAATAAAGAAGCTGTCTTTGAACACGGAGTGATTATTATTACTACCGGTGCGAATGAATCTAAACCCGAAGAATATTTCTATGGGAAAAATAAGAATGTTATAACTCATCTCGATTTTGAAATAGACTTTGAAGAAAATAAAAAGGTTTATCAAAAACTAAAAAATATTGTAATGATCCAATGTGTCGGTTCTCGTGATGAAAAGCGTCCTTACTGCTCGAGAGTTTGCTGCACTCAGTCTATAAAAAATGCTATTCGCTTGAAAGAATTAAATCCGAAAATGAACGTTTATGTTCTTTACAGGGATATCAGAACTTATGGTTTTTATGAGAAATTCTATCAGAAAGCAAGAGAACTCGGTGTTATTTTCATCAGGTATGAAGAGGATGCAAAACCGGTCGTAGAAATAGACGAAGAGCGTACGGTTCTGAATGAAAAAGGATTAACTTGTACGATTAAGGATCATGTTTTAAATCAGGAAGTTGTAATTTCTCCTGATAAATTGATCCTGGCTTCTGCAATGGTTCCGCAGGAAGATGCCGGAGAACTATCTCAGATGCTGAAACTTCCGCTTAATGAAGACAATTTCTTTATGGAAGCTCACGTTAAACTTCGCCCTGTAGATTTCTCTGCCGAAGGATTATTCTTAGCCGGTCTTGCTCATTCTCCAAAAGGAATCGAAGAGACAATTTCACAGGCAAAAGCAGCAGCAGAAAGAGCATGTTCCATTATCTGCTCAGATGAATATATGTCGGAAGCATATATTGCCGAGGTTGATCTGGATATGTGTGCGGGCTGCGGAATGTGTGTTGCCGTTTGTCCGTATGGAGCACCGGAGTTATTCTGGCAAAATGGGAAAGAATATGCTCATATAAATTCCGGACTTTGTAAAGGTTGCGGAAGTTGTGCGGCTGTTTGCCCTTCCGGTGCCATGCAGCAGCTCGGATATAAAGAAGAACAAACCCTGGCAATGCTTAATGAAGCATTGGAAGGTTGGTAATAAAAAATAAATTTTTTAAAACAAACAAATTCATGCTGAATTTGTTTATCCATTTTGAGGATTTTCCGGCAAAAAGTTCTACCTTTAAAAGAGGATATTTTTTTATTAAATCATTATATTTTACATAGTTAATTATTTAGCTAATAACTAATTTATCAATTTTAAAAATAAAATCTTGACAATTGAATTTAACTGAAAGATTTCAACTCAGTTTTAAAAAAAATAAAACGGGAAAATTATGAAATTTTACTCAGTTTCAATGAAACAGTGGGTAGAAAACCTCAGCAATGTGGCTTCAGAATTTCAGATTTTTGCACCCATCCTCCAAAACGATTTTTTAGATTATGAATTGATCACCCCCGATAATATCGAGCAAATTATTTATAATACAGCCAAACCTACCACACCACTCAAGGCTTTCTTTTTCCCCGTAAAGGAAAACGTGGTTATAGATAAAAAAGCAGATAAACAGCGGGTGATAATCGGCGTTCCTTCCTGCGATCTGCATGCGGTAAATCTGCTTGATAAGATATTTCTCGATAAAGATTTCCTGGATATATATTACAAAAAGAACAGGGAAAATACTATTCTCATCGGCACGGATTGTTATAAGATCACCGATAGCTGCCACTGCACAAGTTACGGACTGAATCCCTATCCTGAGAAAAACAGCGACATCACCTTATCCATTGTAGAGGATATCGTCATCCTGAATGTGCAAACCGAAAAAGGTGAGAAATTCCTGGAGAAAATTAAAGATGCGGAATTCAAAGAAGGAATAGCAGCAGAGGACAAGTTAAAGGAAAAAAGAGACGCCGTTATACAAGAACTCGATTCCAAAAATAAAGAACTACCCGATGCGGAAAGAACCAGGAAAGGGATCGAAAGTTCTGTCGATGAAGTCTGGAAAGAGTATGCAGAGAAATGCGTTTCCTGCGGAGCCTGCGCTGCTATCTGCCCGACCTGTCATTGCTTTCTTTTGATAGATAAAGAGAATTTTGAAAAGGTAAAAAACTGGGATAGCTGCCAGTATCCGGCTTTCGAGCGTGTTGCTGCCGGCGAAGACCCGCTGGGAAAAATTTATGAGCGGCTGAAGAACCGTTATCTTTGTAAATTTGTGCATAAACCCGATATGTTCGGTGAAATTGCCTGTACAGGCTGTGGAAGATGTATCGATGCCTGCATCGGCAAGATAGATAAGAACGAAATTATTTTAAAGATATGTAAGTAACAAAAGGACAATTCATGTCAGAAAAAAATATCTATAAACCCATAAAGTATAAACTGGATAAAGTAGTAGAAGAAACTTCTCTTATTAAAACATTTTTCATATCCGCTAAAGAAGAATTTGAATTCAAGACCGGACAGTTCGTGGAAGTTACCATCGATGGAATCGGCGAAGCGCCCTACACACCTTCTTCTTCACCGTATGTGAAAGATAAAATGGAAATAACCATTATGAAAGCCGGTTACGTTACGGATAAAATGCACCAACTCAAAGGCGGGGAAACACTCGGGATTCGAGGTCCATTCGGAAAGGGATACCCGATAGAAGATTTCTACGGAAAAGAAGTTCTTATCCTCGGCGGCGGTGTGGGACTTGCTCCGCTGCGCTGCCTGATCCTTACCTTGCTGGGGGAAGAAGATAAATTCAAAAAGATCAATATCTGTTTCGGCGCAAAAACACCGGCAGATTTCATCTATAAAGACTGGTATGATGAATTGAGGAAACACAAGAATGTGGAACTTCTGCGAAGTGTGGATAAAGCCGACGGTAGTTGGCAGGAAACGGAAGGACTGGTAACGGTTCTATTAGAAAAAGTAGATATAAATTATAAAGAAGCAGTTGCAGTGGTTTGCGGTCCTCCCATTATGATGAAATTCGGAACGTTCCGCCTGCTGGAAATGGGTGTAAAAGAAGAAAATATCTATCTTTCAATGGAAAAAAATATGTCGTGTGGTTTGGGAAAATGCGGGCACTGTGCGATGGGAGATTATTTTGTTTGCAAAGACGGTCCTGTTTTCACTTATAATGAAATCAAAGATTATCCGGATATCTGGATATAGAAGAGAAAATTATGAGCAAAAAAATATTAATCGATCTGGAAAAGTTCAGGAATACCGAAGACGGTAAATATAATTACGGTGAATGCATCTATGATTTTCACCCCGAAAATATCGGCATGAAAGACCTGGTGGAAAAGGCAATGATGATGTTCGCCTGCCGCAAATGTGAGGATGCTCCCTGCATTGCCGTTTGCCCGGCAGATGCTCTGGAACGTAATGAAGATGGATTTACGGAAAGAGCAACCAACCTGTGTATCGGTTGTCAGTCCTGCGTTGCAGTATGTCCTTTCGGTACAATTATGAACGATATATTCACAGCCAAAAAATCCATCTGTGATCTTTGCGAATTTACTGATGATACACAATCCCTGAAATGCATGGAAACAGCTCCCGTGGGCGCTATCACATTCACGGATATGGATGAGAACGAAGACGAAAATATTTTTAAATTGAATGATAAAGTCCTGGTGAAGGAAGTTGCATGGGAAAAACTAATGAATAACGAGTGACGTAAGCTATGCTTTGCAGGATAGAATATGAAAGATCACTTAGTGTTACTTCGTGTTCTTAGCGGCTAATTAAGGAAAAGAAAATATGGGTAAAGAAATTTTTTATTTTTTAATATTTCCGGGATTGTTATTTTCCGGAGTGATAGGCGGTTTTTTATCTTGGTTCGATAGAAAAATAACAGCACGTGTGCAGTTCAGACAGGGACCTCCGATCCTGCAGCCATTTTATGATTTCGTAAAACTGCTGGCAAAGGAAACCATCGTTCCCTTGAAGGGTTCGAGGTTAACGTTTCTTTTTGCTCCTGTGTTTGCATTATTCGGCGCAACCATGTCTTCCGTGTTCATTCTGCTGCCTGCTCTTGGAATTGAAACAGGTTTTTCCGGCGATATTATTGTATTAATATATCTATTAAATATTCCTTCCGTATGCTATATTATTGGTGCACTCGCTTCCGCAAATCCGATGGCATCTGTGGGTGCTTCGCGGGAGATGAAACTGATCTTGAGCTATGAAGTTCCATTCCTGCTGGTTCTGCTTTCCATAGTTATAAAAGCTGATATGAGTATTAAATTATCTGAAATTATTGCTGTTCAATCTGCAAATGGTGCTTTTATCGGAAGTATATCGGGGATCATCGGCTTTATCACAATATTGATGTGTATCCAGGCAAAACTTGGTCTGGTTCCATTCGATATTGCAGAAGCGGAAGGTGAGATCTGCGACGGAGTGGCAATAGAGTATTCTGGGTCTGCTCTGGCTCTCATCAAATTAACCAAATATATCATGCTTTTTGCCATTCCCGCTCTGGTAGTATTGTTGTTTATGGGTGGGATGAATTTTGTGGGAATAAATATTTTGTGGTCTATCCTGAAAGTACTGCTCGTGGTTTTATTGATAACTCTTATCAGGAATACGAATCCGCGGGTAAAGATCAAACAGGCGATGAAGTTCTTCTGGGTGTGGATGAATCTTTTTGCAATCGTTGCTGTAATTCTGGCAATTTTTGGCTTATAAGGAGATAGAGTTGGGTTTAAAAGAAAAATGCTTTAAAAAATCATTATGGCTGTTTCACTTCAGTGCTGGTTCTTGTAATAATTGCGATATCGAAATACTGGATTGTCTTACTCCAAAATTCGATGTGGAAAGATTCGGTATGAAACTGGTGGGCAGTGTTCGTCATGCCGATGTGATATTGGTAACGGGTATTGTAACCAGAAAAACGAGGGAAAGGCTGAAGGAAATCTACAAGCAGGCTCCCAAACCGGTCGTGATCGTTGCTATTGGCGCTTGTGCCTGTACCGGCGGGATATTCGCATCAGGTTATAATTTTGATGGTCCGGTAGATAAAGTAGTTCCCGTCAATGCCTACATCCCCGGCTGTCCGCCAAAACCGGAAGCAATGCTGGCAGGCATCATGAAACTGTTAAATAAAATATAAGGAACCGAATTCTATGGATATTGATAAATTTATTGATGAGATCAAAAAGAAATTCCCGAACGAAATAAAACAAACTGAAGTTGTTCATACAAAACGGCTAATGATCTATATTTCCAAAGAAGCTCTGCTTAAAGTTACGGAATATATTTTTAAAGACCTGGGACTGCGGTATATCATTGTAACTGCAATGGATTCCAAAAAAGGGTATGAGATCATTTATCATTTTTCCGATGATAGCACAGGCTGGATAATAAATCTGAACGTTGTTCTGCCCAGAGAGAAACCGGAGATAGAATCGTTAACGCCGGTCGTGTATGGCACCGAGTGGATAGAAAGAGAGATATTCGATCTTCTGGGTATTACATTTTTGAATCATCCGAATCCAAAAAGATTCTTATTTGCAGAAGACTGGCCGGAAGGAAAATATCCGTTCCGAAGAGAACAGGAGAAAAAATAAATGGGTAAAAGAACTTTAGTTCCAATCGGACCATACCATCCTTTGCTGGAAGAACCCGAATTCTTCAAGCTTTATTGTGATGGAGAGATAGTTAAGGAAGTGGTGTGGGAAACCGGTTATAATCATCGAAGTATAGAAAAGATATGTGAATCAAAAACATTCGAGCAGGTTTTCTACGTGGTGGAAAGAATTTGCGGAATATGCTCTACATCTCATCCGTTCGCTTATGCAAATGCAGTGGAGAGCATTCCCGGCGTGGATGTTCCTATCCGTGCAAAATATATCAGAACGATCATCGGAGAATTGGAGAGGATACACAGTCATCTTCTTTGGGTTGGTCTTGCCGGTCATTTCCTGGGATATAACACTGTTTTCATGTGGGCGTGGAAATACCGCGAACCGGTTCTGGATATGTTCGAGATAATCACAGGAAATAGAAACAGTTATGCAATGTTCACTATCGGCGGTGTGCGAAGAGACATCAAGGAAGAACAGTATCCGCAATTAGAGAAACTGCTGGATGAGTTCAAACCAAAACTTGATCTTATTACCGGTGCCGTGATGGATGATCCTGTTCTGCATGCACGCTTGAAAGGTGTGGGAGTTCTTACTGCAGAAGATATCCACGATTTCGGGGCAGTTGGTCCCGTTGCCAGAGCTTCGGGAGTTGATATCGATGTGCGTCGGGATGATCCTTATGCAGCTTATGATATGGTAGATTGGAAAGTGATAACTGCCCAGGCTGGAGATGTTTTTGCCAAAGCAGAAGTTCGCCTTCTGGAATTGTATGAGTCGATCTCAATAATCCGGCAGTGTATAGAAGGATTGAAAAAAGAAAAAGGCGGCGAGATAAAAGCAAAAGTAAAAGAAATTCCTCCGGGGATCGGTATTGGACGTGCCGAAGCTCCGCGTGGTGAAGTTTTCCATTTCGTTAAATCGGATGGCTCGAACAGTCCGGTACGTCATAAAGTACGCGCTCCCAGCTTTACCTGTATTCCCACCTTCAGAAGATCGTGTGTGGGTGGGACAATTGCCGATGCAGCCATTTCGCTTGCTGCCGTCGATCCCTGCTATTGCTGTACGGAAAGAATGGCTCAAGTATATAATTATAGCACAGGCAAACGTATTATGAACGCTGCTGAATTAATAAAACTATCTCAGAAAAGAACTGAGGAATTTAAAACCAAATTTTTAAAAGGTTAGATTATGATTGATTTACGATTTCTGATATTTTTACCAATAGCTGTTGGTATTTTCCTTTATGTACTTCCGGAAAGTATTAAAATTGTAAAAGGAATTATTGCTCTGCTCGTTTCAGCAATCTCTTTTTTCTTTGCCTATAAAGTGTTCCTATTAGAACCACAGATCATTAACATCCACTGTTTTCTTTTTGAAAAAATAGACAAATTTTTTGTATTTAATGTGGATAATTTGAGTAAAGTAGTCACTCTGTTCATCGGTTTCTTCGGATTTATGTTTGTGCTTTATTCACTTTCTTATATCACAAAAAAGAAAAAAATAATTAGTTATTATTCTTATTACCTGATGACTATCGGATCTTCATTTGGTGCCGTACTAACAGATAACTTCATCACGTTCATCTTTTTCTGGGGACTGCTTGGACTTACATTATACAAGCTTATTAAAGGCTATGATGATGAGAGTTCATCTGCTGCCAAGAAAAGCCTGATACTTATCGGAGCTTCGGACTCGATAATTATTCTGGGCATTGCCTTACTCTGGAAGATCGGCGGAACATACAGGATGTCCGGGATCAACACTGCAACGACTGGAGCACTGGCAATTGTAGCTTTTATATCTCTTGTTATTGGGAGTCTTACAAAAGCCGGTGCTTTCCCTGTTCATAGCTGGATCCCGGATTATGTAAAAAAAGCACCGGCATCTTCTTCTGCATTCTTGCCGGCTTCTCTCGATAAATTATTGGGAATATACTTTTTAGCCCGAATATGTATGAACTTATTCGAACTGACCCAGTGGGCAACAATGCTCCTTCTTATCATTGGCAGCATAACTATTATCGCTGCTGTGATGATGGCTCTGGTCCAGCATAATTATAAAAAACTTCTCGGTTACCACGCAGTATCTCAAGTGGGATACATGGTTATAGGTGTAGGATTAGGAACACCGCTTGGTATTGCCGGTGGTCTTTTTCATATGATAAACCATGCTTTATATAAGAGTGGACTTTTTTTAACTGCCGGAAGTGTGGAAAAACGAACCGGCGAAGAAGATATCGAGAACCTGGGTGGTCTGTCAAAATATATGCCGCTGACTTTTATTACTGCTCTTATTTGTGCTTTATCGATTTCGGGAATTCCGCCATTAAACGGCTTTGCTTCCAAATGGATGATCTACCAGGGAATAATCGATTTCGGAAATGGCAGCGGATTGGCAAGTAGACTCTGGGTCGTCTGGCTGGTTCTGGCAGTATTCGGTTCTGCATTGACGCTGGCAAGTTTCATAAAATTCATATCGGGGATCTATCTGGGAAGACGAAAAAAAGAATTTGAAAAAGTAAAAGAAGTCAGCATCCTGATGTGGCTGCCGCAGATAATAATTGCTGCTGTTTGCGTGATCTTCGGCGTCTTTGCTGCAAAACTCATAGTTCCGGCTTTCATAACTCCTGTTTCCGGTGCGTTCAAAGAAATAGGTATGTGGGATTCTCAGATGGTTTCATTCCTGATACTGGTTTCGATAATAGTTGGATTTATCATTTATCTTATCGGTAATATCAAGAAATTACGAACAGAAGACAGTTTCATCGGTGGTGAGAAAATACAGGAAGAGACGAATTATTCCCCTCTGGAATTCTATAAGACCGTCAGCAAATTTCCTCTGCTTGCGTTCTTCTATAAAAAAGCAGAGAAGAAATGGTTTGATCTATATGATATCTTTACAAAGATAATCTTATGGTTCAATAATTTATTCAGCAAAGCACATTCGGGAATTCTGTCCACCTACCTGATCTGGGTAGTAGCCGGATTGATAATATTACTGATCATTTTAATATAAAGGTAAAATTATGGAAATATATTTAATTCTAATGTTGGTACTGATGATTTTGGGATCGATATATTCACTTCACGCAAAGGATCTTCTTTCGGCGGTCATTTCCTATGGAATAGTTGGATTCGCTCTGGTTATTGCATTTCTTCTCTTGCAGGCTCCCGACCTTGCGATTGTGCAGGTGGTGGTGGAGATAATAACGCTGATAATCATGATAGCTGTGATAAAAGATTCTACAAGTGAAGAATTGAAGTCGAAATTCAATCCGAAATTTTACATCTATTTTGCAGTGGTAGCGATATTTGCCATACTCTTCTTTTACATATTCGACAGAGTAACAGGTACTCTCAGCCAGTTTGGAGAGCATTTCACCAGGATGGCTACAGCTTATATCGAAGGATCGCAGGAAACGGGAAGTGCCAACCTGGTTACCGGTGTGATCTTCGATTTCAGAGCCTATGATACACTCGGTGAGGCAACCGTGCTTTTCACTGCTGTTATTGGAGTTCTAACGATCCTCAGGATAAAAGGTAAGAAAAAGGAAAAATAGTCTTATGAAAGGAATGACGATAATTGTAAAAAAAATAACTCAGATAATGGCTCCCATCATTTTCCTGTTCGGGATATATATAATTGTTCACGGGCATCTGACTCCGGGCGGCGGATTTGCCGGCGGTGTAATAATGGCAGGAGCATTTATTCTGTTGATATTATCTGATGGAAGCATTCTTTCCAGTTTAAGGAAAGAAGAAAGCGGATTAGAATTTTTGGAAAGTGCTGCCATTATGGGCTTTCTGATAATTGCAGGAATTGGACTGCTTATCTCCGGTACTTCTGTGTTCTTTATTAATTTTTTGGAAAAAGGAACTGTGGGAAAACTGATCAGTGCCGGTGTTATCCCGATCGAAAATATCGTCGTTGGTGCGGAAGTCTGTGCTGCTGTTTCTACAATTTTCATTGCTTTAGTTGTTTTCAAAGATGAGGTATCAAAATGATAGTTTATATTCTGTGTTTCATTCTTTTTATAGTCGGGCTGTACGGTGTGGTGACCAAACGAAACCTGATAAAGATCATAATCGGACTTGCCATAATGGAGTATAGCGTGAATCTTTTTCTTATCCTGATCGGTTATGTAAATAACGGAACTGCTCCGATATTGCCGGTTCCGGATGCACTAAAGAATAAACCGTTCGTCGATCCGCTTCCGCAGGCAATGATCCTGACGGCGATCGTGATCGGCTTGGCTACTACTGCACTACTTCTGTCGATTGCCATCAGATTATATAGAAAATATGGAACTTTTGATATCAGAAAGATAAATAGTTTAAAAGGATAGATAATGAATTCATTAATTCCTTTGTTCGTGATTGTCCCTCTCGGTTCTGCTTTTTTAATGGCGATACTGGGAAGATTTATTAAAGGATTTGGAAAATTCCTGACTTCATTCGGGTTGTTGTTTTTAACTGGTTTGTCACTGTATTTTATCTTCAATTCCCAAGGAACATTAGTTTATAAAGTCGGTGGTTTTGAAGCTAGTGCAGGCATACCCGTAGCAATTTATATGGTTATCGACGGACTGAGTAAACTTCTTCTTTTAATCATTGCTCTTATCGGATTTCTCTCCGCTTTTTACTCGATATCCTATACAAAACAATATACTGCCGAAAGGAAATTTTATATCCTGTTCTGCCTGATGATTGCCGGAATGAATGGTATCGTGATCAGTGGTGATATTTTCAATATGTATGTTTTTCTCGAAATTGCTGCGATCGCATCTTATGCATTAGTTGCCTTCGGAGTGGAAAAAGAGCAATTGGAAGCTTCCTTCAAATACCAGGTTCTCGGCGGAGTGGCTTCTCTTTTGATCTTGATGAGTATCGGCTTTATTTATTGGCAGACTGGCACACTAAATATTGCGGATATATCTACACAACTTCCTACCTCAGGAGCGTTTATAAAGTTCGTTTCAATTCTGTTTATTGTGGGATTTGGTCTAAAGGCTGCGATCTTCCCGTTCCATTCCTGGCTCCCGGATGCACACTCTTCTGCTCCTTCACCAATATCGGCGATGCTTTCCGGTGTGCTTATCAAAGCGATCGGTATCTACGTGATCTTCAGGCTGTTCTTTAATATGTTTCCGATCTCCTATGAAATTGCGATGACTATTACTATTCTGGGAACTCTCTCGATGCTGATCGGCGTACTTCTCGCTATCGGTCAATGGGATGTTAAAAGGCTGCTTGCCTACCACAGCATAAGTCAGATGGGTTATGTAATACTTGGGGTAGGAATAGGTATGGTTGTATTATCGAAAGGCGGAGATAAGACCATTGCAGCTTTTTCAATACTCGGCGGATTATATCATCTTATAAACCACTCTGCATTTAAAGCCTTGCTTTTCCTTAATGCCGGGGCTGTTGAATATAGAACCGGAACCAGGAATTTGAAAAGGCTTGGTGGTATCTCACAGAAAATGCCAGTTACATCTGCTACATCTTTCGGAGCAGCTATGGCGATTTCCGGCATACCGCCGTTCAATGGTTTCTTTAGTAAACTGATCATTATCATCGCAGCAGTACAAGCCAAGTTCTATTTACTTGCTTTCTTTGCTGTATTTGTCAGTATAGTCACTTTGGCATCATTTTTAAAAGTGCAGAAATACACTTTCTCCGGCAAACTGAAACCCGCCTGGGAGAAGATAAAAGAAGTTCCTTTTTCGATGGCTTTTTCCATGATAATTTTGGCGGGACTCTGTCTCGTATTGAGCCTGCTGGTTATCCCGGGTATCAGGGATATTGTGCTGAAACCGGCAGTTGATGTGCTGTTGAATACAATTCAATATACAACAACAGTTTTAGGAAAATGATTATGAAATATCTAACTTTATTTATATGCATGTTTTTGTTATGGTTATTATTAACTTTCAATCTGGAAACACCCAATATAATCGTTGGCTTGATCGCCTCATTGATAACCACGCTTGTCTTTGGAAAACATTTCCTGAAGGGTTGGAAAAAATTCTTCCAGCCTCGGCGATATTTCTGGATAATAATATACCTGTTCATCTTTACCTGGGAATGCATCAAAGCGAACTTTGATGTAGCATATCGTGTTCTCAGTCCCAGGATGCCTATCAAACCGGGGATAGTAAAAGTGAAGTCATCCCTGAAAACCGAAATCGGTAAAACTTTTCTGGCGAACTCGATAACGATGACACCCGGAACAATAACTGTCGATGTGATCGAAGATGATTTCTATATTCACTGGATATATGTAAGCAGCAAAAACCCGCAAGTGTATACGAAAAAAATTTTGGGAAGATTTGAAAAACATATAAAGAGGATCTTTGAATGATGATAGACATATTTTTATATTTATTATTAGGAATGAGTTTCCTGTGCTTCATCCGGGTTGTATTTGGACCCACGATGGCAGACAGGATGGTGGCGATCGATATATTTGGAATTCTGGTAGTCGGGGTATGTGCGATCCTGGCAGTTAAAACAGGCAGGATGTTCCTGATAGATATCGGCATTGCCTGGATACTTCTCAGTTTTATCGGCACGATAACTCTGGCAAAATATTTAACGGGGAAAAAGTTAGATGAATAATATAAGCTTAATTTTTTTCGGGATCGGAATTTTATTCGATCTGTTCGGATGTATTGGATTGATCAGGCTTCCGGATGTTTATAATAGATTGCAGTCGGCAACAAAATCCGTTACTCTGGGAACCTGCAGTATAATGTTCGGTGTCTTCCTGAACTATGGTTTCAGCGGAATTGGACTGAAGGCATTGCTCTCTATTCCACTTATATTCTTTGCTTCGACGGTTGCAGCTCATGCTCTGATCAGAGGTTCTTATAAATACGGTATAAAATTGTGGGATAAAACAGTTGTCGATGATTACAAGGATGTACAAAAATGAGGTATCCGAAACTACGAGAATTGAAAGAAGCTATTATTTCCTTGTTTACAATTCCATATACAACGAAATTCCCAAAAGGTGATTTTAAACCTGTTGCAGGATACCGTGGAAAACCGGTGGTGGACGAAGATAATTGTGTGGGCTGCGAAACCTGTGCAAATGTTTGTCCATCCGGTGCGATCACCTTTACAGATGATGTGGAAAAGAAGATCAGGATTATAGAAAGAAACTACGGTCAGTGTATTTTCTGTGGCAAATGCGAAGAACACTGCATCACCCAAAAAGGTGTTAAACTGTCTGATGAATTATACGAGCTTACAGTTTTCGATAGATCACAGTTGATAGAAACCCAGGAAAGGGAACTACTGCTCTGTGCAAATTGCGGAGCTGTAATTACCACAAAAGACCACATGAAATTTATTCATGCCAAACTGGGACCAAAAGCTTATTCTTCCATTTTGAATCTGAATATCCTTAACGAGAGACTTCGGCTTGCTTCGAGGGAAGAAACTTCCGTGAAAGTGATCGATGACCTGAAAAGAAAAGATATGTTCAATATTTTGTGTCCGAATTGTAATCGCAAAATTCAGGTAAAGAACCTGTTATAAAAAAAATTTCAATGGTTCATCCGGCAAATGCTCGATGAACCGTTTTTTTAATAAAATGAAATTAAAAAAATTACTTTCTAAAACAGATAAAAAAATTCTCTTTGTCGGAATCGGCAATGCCATCAAAAGCGATGACGGTATCGGGATTTATATTTGTAAGAATATCAAAACAAAAAATAATATCCGGACTCTTATCGTAGAAAGCGGTATTGAAAAATATGTAGGTAAAATAAATTCCATGGATCCGGGTATCCTGATCTTAGTCGATTGCACGGATTTTAATAAGCAACCCGGTTTTTATGATCTTATTTCCGTTAATGATATCCGGGATCATACTTTCAACACCCACACGATTTCCGTAAAAAGGATTTCCGAATTCTTTAAAATGGAAAAATATCTCCTGGGAATTCAACCGGAGAATGTTAAGTTCGGAGAGCAAATATCAGAAAAAGTTAAACAGAGCGCAGACCAATTAATTCAATATATAAATAGAAGTTAGAAACATATATCCCCGAATTTTCCCGGCAGATCTATTCTCAACAAATCCTGCTATAAATATATCTAAATATAATATATGACTCTCAAAATCAATTAAGTATTCTATAAAATAAAATTTATTTATTGACTGATTTAAATTTGCAAACGTTTTTGTAAAACGAATTTAGTTATTCCGAGAAGATCAAGATTTACTGAAACTAATATGAAGGAGAACCTTTTATGAGAAGATGTTTAATAATTTTTTTTATTGTTTCAATTTGTATAAATAGCAGTTTCTTATATTCGATAGAAAAATTTTATACATATTACGACAAAGCTTTGAAGTATATGCAGAAAGGTGAATGGGAGCGAGCATTAGCCGAGTTTAAAAGTGCAGCCTCACTGGAATTTGAAGATGCCAGGAAAAAGCGCACTTACGGTACCAGGTTCATAAAATATTTTCCTCACAGGGAGATGGGTATCTGCTATTATAACCTGGAAGAATTTGATACTGCAATGGGCGAATTGCAGCTTTCTTATGCCTACAAGAAATCTAAACGTGCCGAGCAATTTATAAAAAAGCTAAGCTTTGATGGCAGGGACATCGATCTTGAAAAAAACATGGCTGAAAGAAAAAAGCATAAAAAAGAACAGGAAGAATTAGCTTTCCGCCAAAAAGAGATGGAAGAACAAAAACAAAAAGAAGCGGAGTTAGCTCAAAAACAAAAAGAGATCGAGGAAGAGAACAAACGCCTGGAGAAAGAACGGGATAAAAAAGAAAAAGCAGAATTAGCAGCACTGGAAAAAGAAATCCAAAAAAAACAAAAAGAACTTGAAAAAGAGAGAAAGAAATTAGCAGAACAAAGAAAAAGAAAATCAGATATCAGCAAATTACCACTCGGTGCTTTAACTTATGATCCGAACGCAGTAACCCAGGTCGGCTCTCGTTTATCTGTTGCAGTGCTCACTTTTGCAAGTAACGAAAAAGCTCAGAATCTTGCAGAATCTGTAACGGAAAAACTGGTAACACAGCTTGTTAACCTTCGCCGTTTCCGGGTGATAGAAAGAAGCGCCCTGGATAAAATTATGGAAGAACAAAAGCTTGGCATGACAGGATTCGTGGATGATGAAACTGCGGTAAAAGTGGGAAAACTTGCAGGTGCGGATTTAATTATTCTGGGCAGAATAAATATCGAGATCGGCTTTGCCAAGGTCAGTGCACGCGGTATAGATACGGAAACCAGTGAACTCATCGTGGCAAAAGAAGCTGATTCAGGAAATACTAATATCGAAACTATCGAAAGACTGGTGGAACAGGTCGCAATAGATATTTATAATGATCTGCCGCTGGTCGAAGGCATTATCATGGAAGTTGAAGATACTCAGATTATTCTGAGCATTGGAAGTGAGGTGGGAGTTCGAAAAGGTACTAAGTGTGTTGCCTATAAAGAAGGAAAGAAATATTACCATCCGCAAACAGGTGAGGTTTCTGGAGTTAACGTAATTCCACTGGGAGAATTAATTGTTATCCAGGTTCAGGAGAAAATGTCGATTGCAAAAGCAATTGGAAAAATTGGAAATATTCAGGTAGAAGACAAAGTAGTAGTAAAATAAAAAAAGGGGGGGGAAGATGAAGAAGGTTATTGTTGTTTTATTTTGCATTTTTATTGGTTTTAACTTGCATGCAGCTGACTGGAATATAACCGGTGCAGGTGCCAGAGCTGCAGGTATGGGGGGAGCGTTTATCGGTGTAGCAGATGATGCTACTGCCATTTCTTGGAATCCTGCTGGATTAACCCAACTATATCGTCCTGAGGTGTCTCTAGTCGCAAGATATATTACAGAAAACTATAAATACGAATCCACTTTTTTTTCAAACTCAGTTGACAATCAAGGTCATTTTGTTGTTAATTTCGCCAGTGCTGCTTACCCTTTTATGAATGGGAAATTAGTTGCAGCTATTGCATATCAGAAACAACTTGATTGGTATAGTGGTTGGAAAGATGAAGATGAAAGTTCAACTGGTGGCGCAAATACTCTGATTCCGGGGATGGCTTATAGACTATTCCCTATTTTATCATTGGGCTTTTCAACTAATATCTGGATGGGAAAAAGTGAAGAAGAAGGTGTATATGGTTACCATCCATATGAATATGATTATGATTATATTGATAGAACTGTTGTTTTCTCTGGTTTGAACTTCGTTTTTGGAATAATGGCAGATTTTAATAATTTACAGAAACCATTTCCTTTAAAACTTGGAGTGACTATGAGAACACCATTTGATTTGGAAGTGGAAGTGGAAGCTGATTATTACTATTATTATGATCTTGATTACACGAATACTGTAGATATGCCTATGATGTTAGGTTTTGGTACTTCATATAAATTCGGAGAGAACTTAACTCTATCTGCCGATTATGAAATAAGAGCTTATGGAAAGAGTGAAATTCACTATGAATTAGGCGGAACATCAGATTTAAGTGCTAGTGAGAAAAATCTTAACCAGATCAGAGTTGGAGCAGAATATCTTGTAGTGACTGATTTCGCTGTAATTCCTCTAAGAGCAGGATTCAAAACCATCCCAACCCTTCTCTCCAATGGTGAAGGTTATGAATATACAGATCAAACAAAAGGAACTGGATTTTCGCTTGGTACAGGTCTGATATTTGAAAGAGTTGCAATCGATGCAACTTTTGATCTATCCGGTTATAAGCAGGAATGGGACAATTGGCCTGATTATGGTGAAAATGAAAGTGGAACTTATAAAAAGTATAACACAACAATCTCATGTATATTTTATTTTTAAAAAAATAAGGAGGATGAAATGAAAACAAAACTATTTGTAGTTTTATTAATTTTAGGGATGTTTATTTTATTTGGTTGTGAAGAAGAGACAACAAAACCTGATACAACTCCACCTACAGTTCAGATAACATCACCCGCAAATAATTCAACAATTTCCGGTACAGTTGATATTAATATCAATGCATCTGATAATAAAGGTGTAGCAAAAGTTGAGGTCTATATCGATGGAACCTGGGCTGGTGAAACAACCTCCTCTCCATGGGGATTTATCTGGGATACAATCCTTGAATATGACGATGATTATACATTACAGGCAAAAGCTTATGATACATCCAATAATATTGGAACATCTAGTCTTGTGAATGTAACTATAGAAAATGAAGCAGCTGAACTGTATGTAAGTACATCCACTATGAATTTTGGAACAACACAAACTGTAGATTATTTCTATATTTATAACGATGGAAATGGAATATTGAACTGGGAAATTACAGATAATCAGAATTGGCTTACAGTTAGTCCAACAAGTGGTTCAGATGATGGAGAGAGGAGTACAATTACGGTAACAGTCGATAGAGGAGGTTTATCTGTAGGTTCCTATCAGGGTGAGATATCAATAACTTCAAATGGTGGTTCTGCTACAGTATCGGTTCAAATGGAAGTTGAGGAAGGTGAACCATTCGTTCTTACCTTTAATAATCCTATTTTTACGGATATTGAGATCACCGTGACAGGGTATGGCACACAAACAGCCGAACCGGGAGGTAGTGCTGTGTTTAATTATTCTTCAAATCCCGGGTCAATTACTTATCATGCGGAAACAAGCGGTCAAACCACTGGTGGTTCACAAGTAGGTTTATTGTTAGAGTGGGATTATACTCATGATGTTTCAGGTCTGTCATCATACACTTTAAATCTTAACGTTAATTCCGATTATTTCTTTATTTATGTAGAGAACAACAGCGATCATGATTTTTCTCCGTTCTATGTAAATTATGGTACGTCATATCAAACTATGGACAATATTATTATTTACAATACCGGACTTACATACCGGATTGGTTATTATAGGGCGTTTACTTATACGGAAGTGCGCGCATACTGGCAGGATATGCCAACTTGGTATTACTATTGGATTCAGGGAACTCATTTCTATCTTCCCTTTACCGATAATCAATATGTTGTGCTTACCGCTTCTTCTTCCAGAAACAATATAGCTGAGGATAACCAGATTCATACGGCATCTGATAAGAAAACAGGTAAAGTAACTCCTGGAGTAATCTCTAAAAAGAATTTTAGTAGTAATGGGATTTGTGTCTATGGAGAAGTAAAAGAATAATCTGTAAAAGAATAAACCCTCATATTCCTTTTTTGAGGAGAACTATATGAGGGTTTATTTATTCAAGGAGTCAATATGAAATTCCTACATATTTTTTTAATACTGTTTATTTTCAGGCTTGCATTTGCCCAAATTGATCTGAACTTGGGACCAGACTGGAATTTTACCGGAGTGGGTGCCAGAGCAGCCGGGATGGGTGGAGCGTTCATCGGGGTGGCAGATGATGCAACTGCAATTTCCTGGAATCCTGCCGGACTTACCCAGTTGGATGAACCCGAAGCATCTGTTGTGGCAAGGGGACTCGTAGAAAAATATGAAATCAATTTTGACTATTGTACCGAAACTTATGAAGACGAACACGGCATCCTGAACTTCCTTAGCGGAGTATATCCATTCGATTTTTCCGGTAAACAGTTTGTTGCTGCACTTGCTGTGCAAAGACAACTCGATCTATACTCCTATTATTATGAAGTATTGCTAATTGAAGAAACGAGTGGATCTGCTGAATATTTACACGAAACTTTTTCCGAAGGTGGTGCCAGCACGATCTCAATCGGCTTGGCTAATAGAGTTACTTCGATATTTTCATTGGGAGTAGCTGCCAATCTGTGGGTAGGAGAAGCCTACTTTGAATCAAGTGATATGGGTGATGAAATAATTCCAAATTATTTTTGCAATTGGGATCTTTATCACAAATCTGATTTGACTTTTTCCGGAGTAAATTTTGTTTGTGGAGCAATGCTTGATTTTAATTACTCGAGCAATCCCTTTCCACTAAAGCTCGGTTTGGTAGTAAAAACACCTTTTGATTTGAACATTGATGAAGAATTCTTATTAGAAGAATATACAGATGATAATGGAATTATATACGAACCCGAACCTGTTGAATCCACCAATTCCTACATTCTGGGAATGCCTTTGATGTATGGGTTTGGTGCTTCATACCGTTTGGGTGATTTTTTTACTCTGGCTATCGATATGGAATCCAGAAAATTTGGAGAAACCACCCTGAAAGAAGATTATGTGGATTTAACTGGAAATGAAGAAGAAATAGAAAACCAGGATCTTAACCAGTTCAGGTTTGGCGGGGAATACCTGTTCACAGAATTATGGGATTTTGCTGTAATACCTCTGCGAATTGGTGCTAAAACAGTTCCCACACTGTTTAATGATCTGGATGAAGAACAGGTTGTCGGCAATGCTTTTTCGTTAGGAACCGGTTTAATTACAGATCAATATTCGCTGGATATTTCCTTTGAGAATTCTATGTTTGAGATCGATCGTGAAGTTCCTGACGACAATGGTTTTATTTACACAAAAACTATGAATACTCTCACACTTTCCTGTATCTATTATTTCTAAATCCGGAGGAATAGAATGAAAAGAAATTTTCAATTTTTACTACTGATATGCCTGTTGTTACAGTTTGATCTGCTTCTTGCCAAAAAAGCACCGGACTGGGTTACGAACCGACCGATAAACAAAGAATTTTATATTGGAATTGGCTATGCATCCAAAGTGAAGGGCAGCAGTGAACATATCGAAATAGCTAAAAATGGAGCATTGAAAAACCTGGCTTCCGAAATAACCGTAAATATTTCCGGAGAGGTTATCAGCAGTGTTGTAGAAAAATCCGGTATACTGGAAGAAGAACTAAAATCGCTCATCCGTTCCACTACAGAAGCAGAACTGGAAGGATACGAACTGGTGGACGAGTGGCAGAATAAAAAAGAGTACTGGGTTTACTATCGGCTTTCTAAAATTATATACATAAAACTCCGGCAGGAAA
>JAUVLE010000197.1 GCA_030595905.1 Candidatus Cloacimonadota bacterium
AAATTTAAAGGTACATATTTCTTCTTATCCTACACCGAAGGTAACCGTGATTTTTAAGAAAAATGCGGATTTGAAGATCTACCAACCGGTATGTGGATGGACAGAGAGAAATCTTTCAATCTGGATATAGATAAATTATAGGACAAAAATAAATCTGTGAAATATAGAATAATGGAAAAGCACAAAATGTAGTTGAATAATGTTTTCGTTTCCTTTCGTGTTTTTCGCGGGCAAAAAAAATATTAGTGATTATTCGTGTTAATTCGTGGCTAATAATAAAAGAGGTAGAATATGAATCTTATTAAAATCGAAAAAATGACCAAACACTATCCCATCGGTGGTGGAAAATTCACAGCATTGCAGGATATTGACCTGGAATTTAAGAAAGGAGAATTTACCGGTATTGTGGGACCGAGCGGTTCAGGGAAAACTACACTACTTAATATCATCGGATCACTTGATGTACAAAGCGATGGCTCGGTAGATGTTATGGGAAATGCTATTAAATCATTATCTGCCGGACAATCTTCCCGTCTGCGCAGTAAACACATCGGTTTCATTTTTCAAACTTACAACCTGCTGCCGGTTTATACTGTATTTGAGAATGTGGAATTTCCACTTCTTCTTCTTAAAATATCTGCTGCTGAGCGTAAGAAAGCTGTATTGGAAGCATTGGAATGGTTAGGATTGACCGATAAGATAAAATCCAGACCTGCCCAACTTTCCGGTGGCGAATGCCAGCGCGTAGCAATTGCCAGAGCAATCGTGAAGAAACCAGATCTGGTGCTGGCAGACGAACCAACGGCAAATCTCGATGCTGAGAATTCTCACCATATTCTTAAAACGATGAAAAAAATTAACGAAGATATGGGAACCACATTCATTTTCTCCACTCATGATACAAAAGTTATTTCCTATTTAAAGCGTAAGATCACACTGCTTGACGGCAGAATTTCCAAAGATGAAATAATCAATGGAGGTAAATTATGATCTTTAAATTAGCAATGAAAAACATATTGGGAGCCGGTCTGCGCACCTGGCTGAATATCTTCATCCTATCGCTTTCATACTTCGTAATAATAGCATTACAGGGGTTCTTTTTAGGCTGGCAGGACGATGCTTCCCGTGAAATGAAAAACTGGAATTTAGCAGGTGGACAATACTGGCAGGAAATTTATGATCCGTATGATCCATTTACATTGGAAAACAGCCATGCTGCCATCCCCGAAGATCTGCAAAAACTGATAACTGAAGGTGAAGCAATTGCAATCCTCTTCTCACCCGCTACGATCTACCCGGAAGGAAGAATGCGAAATATAGTACTTAAAGGAATCGATCCAAATCAAAACCTGATAGAACTTCCAACTAAATACCTGACAGATACTGATGGTGAGATCAATTGCATAATCGGCTCGGGATTTGCAGACAACTTGAATATTAAGGAAGGAGATTATATTGTATTGCGCTGGCGTGATAAAAATGGAACTTATGATGCCCGCGATATAAAAGTTGCTCACGTCTTTTCTACCACTGTACTCACTGTGGAAAGCAATCAGGTCTGGATTTCTCTGCCAATTCTGCAGGAAATGCTGGGTCTTCCAAATGAAGCAACTATCATTACAATAAAAGATGAAATGTATCACAAAGAATTTTCCGGCTGGCAATATAAAGACCTGGATCTTCTGTTGATTGATCTCACAAATATGATCAAGGCAAAAACTATTGGTTCATCGATAATGTATATTCTTATGTTGTTTCTCGCTATGCTGGCTATTTTCGATACACAGATACTATCCATTTTCCATCGCCGCAAAGAGATGGGAACAATGATGGCAATGGGAATGACCAGACCGAAAATAATTCAACTGTTTACGCTGGAAGGTGTTCTTCACGCAGTTCTGGCAATTTTGATGGGTGCTGTTTATGGAATTCCACTTTTGAGACATTTTGAAAAAGTAGGAATGCAGATCGGAATGGATGCAAAGGAATGGGGTTTGAGTGGTTTGGATGATGCACTCTATCCGGTTTATGGATGGAAGCTGGTTGTAGGAACGATAGTTCTGGTTTTGATAACGACAACGATCGTCAGTTTTCTTCCCACCCGAAAGATAGCAAAACTGAAACCAACCGATGCTTTGCGCGGGAAAATGACAAGGTGAAAAACATCTGAATGTCCGGCAATTGCCGGTCTTCTCCCGAAAGCATTCGGGATTTGGAAAAAGAAACATTCCGAAGAGTCCCGAAAGTATTCGGGACACATTCGGAAGTTAAAAAGGAAAATATTATGTTAAAATTCTTAGCAAAAGGATTATTGAGGGATCGCACCAGAAGCTTCGTCCCTATTCTGATCATCGCATCCGGTGTAATGTTAACCGTTCTTTTTTACAGTTGGATAAATGGTTATGCAATGATGCTGATTGAGGATAATGCCCGGTTTGAAACCGGACATGAGAAAATAGTAACCAGAGCTTACAATGAAATGATCGATCAAAAACCTTATGATCTGAGCTTGATGAACGTGAATGAAAAAATTGAAGTTCTTAAAAGTGAATATCCACAAATGCATTGGCAGCCGCGTATTTATTTCGGTGGTCTGCTGGATCTTCCGGATGATAAAGGAGAAACATTAAGTCAGGGAGAAGTGATCGGATTTGGACTCGATCTTTTCAGCAATTCCTATGAGCGGGATCTTCTGAATCTAAGAGAAGCTCTCTCAAATGGAAACCTGCCATCAAGACAGGGAGAAATATTGATCAGTCAGGAAGTTGCAGAAAAACTCAGAATTCATATTAATGATAAAGTTACGATCATCGGGAGCACAATGTATGGCTCGATGGCAATGCATAATTTCACCGTTAGCGGTATGGTTCGTTTTGGAATCCAGGTTATGGATCGCGGTGCTGTCATCGCTGATATAAATGATGTACGCTCATTTTTGGATATGGAAGATTCTGCCGGTGAAATTCTTGGTTTCCTGCCCAAATACGACGAAGATGCAACATTTGATATTTCTGCAATATTCAATGAAGCATACAGTAATGAAGATGATGAATTCTCTGAAATCATGCTTCCATTAAGAACACAGGGACAGATGGAATTCCTACTCACTGCTCTGGATGAGAGAATGGGAATTTTCATATTTATATTCATTTTTGTAATGTCGCTCGTTTTATGGAATTCAGGTCTTATGAACGGGATCCGGCGTTATGGAGAAGTCGGAGTCCGACTCGCTATCGGAGAAAGTAAAGGACACATCTACCGCTCACTGATTTTGGAATCTTTTCTAATTGGAATTGCAGCCACAATTATTGGAACAGCTATCGGGCTGGCATTTTCCTATTTCCTCCAATACTATGGGATCGACGTATCTTCAATGTTAAAAGATTCAAAAGTGATAATGAGTGCGACCATGAAGGCACAGGTAACTCCGGCAAGTTACTTTGTTGGTTTTTTCCCGGGAGTTATTGCTTCTGTTATTGGAGCGATCTTCTCCGGAATCGGAATCTATAAAAGAAATACAGCACAACTATTTAAGGAGTTGGAAACATGAAAAAGCATATATTCCTCATTTACCTTGAAAAGGTTTATAAGAATTTTCTTCTTGCTAAACCTTTTCAACGGTTATCATTACTCAACCATTCGGAAGGTCCAGAAAAGCGAGAAGTTCCACAACCATTCCGAAGGTATTTTCTTCCTGCTAAACCTTTTCAACGGTTATCATTACTCAACCATTCGGAAGGTCCAGAAAAGCAAGAAGTTCCACAACCATTCCGAAGGTATTTTCTTCCTGCTAAACCTTTTCAACAGTTAGTATTACTATTTCTAATTTTTATGACAAATTTTCTTTTTGCGGAATACCCGGATGGAAATATAATTCTAAAACAAATAGATGAGAATATGTATGCAAAAAACATGATCTCAACTTCACAGATGATAGTTCATGGCAGACGCGGCAGCAGAACGATGGAAATAAAATCTTGGACGGAAGGTGAAAACAGATCTTTTTCCGAGTATCTTTCTCCACCCAGGGATGCAGGAACAAAAATGCTTAAACTCGATGATAAACTCTGGATATACAATCCTTCTGCAGACCGCACAATCCAGATTTCCGGACACATGCTGCGCCAATCCATGATGGGTTCCGACATTTCCTACGAAGATATGATGGAAGAAAATGAACTTACTGAAGTTTATTCTGCTGTAACAATTGGAGATGAAAATTTTAATGATATTAGCTGCTGGATTCTGGAATTAACCGCCATTACCGATGATGCAGCATATCAGACCAAAAAGGTGTGGATAGATAAAGAGAAATTGATCCCGCTTAAAGAAGAACGTTACGGTAAAAGCGGAAAGCTGCTTAAAACAACTGAGATATTGGAAGTTATGAAGATCGGTAAACGCTGGTATCCGAAAAGAATGATCTTTAAAGATGTCCTGAAAAAAGGGAAAGGTACCGAATTCATTATCGATGATATCCAATTTGACGTGGAGATTCCTGAGAGTAGATTCTCTAAAGCTGCGTTAAGGAAATAGGAGAAAGGAAATTTAAAATTGAAAATTGAAAATTGAAAATTACCTTCCGGAATTTATGCCGTTGAATTCTTTTTTATTCAACTGGTACGGTTACCGGACAGATTGAACCAACAAATAATATAATCATAATTTATTGATCTTTGGAAATAATTTCATTGACATAAAAGAATAAAAAAACCACTTAAGTTTTTGGAGTACAAAGAGGAACTTTTATGAGAATTATCAAAAATGAATTTATGAATATAAAAAAACCAAGATTTGTTAGATGAAATAATCAGTTAAATTATAAAATTATATAATAAAAAAAATCTAACAATGTACACACAGATTATGTGTTTAGCAGTAGTTTATAGCTTAGTTTGTGTTCATTTACCTTTATCAGAAACTAATAAGGGTTCTGCATAATTAGCAGAAAATAGAGTGAAAGTGATGAGACGAACTCAATTAGAGTTGATGAATTTGCAATAAATCCGATTTGAGTTTTTAATCACCAGGTTTATTTTAAATAATTGATCTTTATAAACAAATATGTGATTTTGGGCGTGTTCAACTATAGAGTTGAAAATCAACATCCTGAGAATTATTATGTAATTGTAATCAGAGAAATGTTTTCAGTGATTTACCCAGCAAAGCAAATCC
>JAUVLE010000154.1 GCA_030595905.1 Candidatus Cloacimonadota bacterium
GTCGAATCGCTTCGTGAGCATCCTGAGCTGAACTCTTATTTTTATAAACACGGGTTTTGGAATTAAGTTTATTTTTTCCAAATCGTTCCGCAACAAGTTTCCTGCAGGAATCCAAAGCTTCATTTGATATTCGCAGAGAATCTGTTCTCATATAAGTTATAAGACCTGTAGTTTCACCGCCAATGTCTATTCCTTCATAAAGCTGCTGTGCTATCTGCATTGTTCTTTTGGCAGAATAGTTAAGAAGTCTGGCTGCATCCTGCTGAAGTGTACTGGTTATATAAGAAGGTGAAGGATGGATGTTTCTTGTTGATTCTTTTATGTTTGTTAAAATGAAATTCTTGTTTTTGATGTGTTCCAATATTTCATCTGCATCTTTTTTAGTAGAAATTTCAATTTTCTTCCCGTTCCATTTTTGAAATACTGCTTTAAATGGAAGGAGTTTATCTTTATATAAAACAGCATCTATATTCCAGTACTCTTTCGGTACAAAATTGATTATTTCTTCTTCACGTTCACAGATGATCCTGAGAGCAACAGATTGAACTCGACCTGCACTGAGATTCTTGGTTATTATTTTCCATAAAAGCGGACTGATGTTATAACCAACTATCCTGTCCAGAATTCTTCGAGCCTGTTGAGAATTAACTTTTTGCATGTCAATATCCCCGGGATTTTCCATTGCCTGTTGTATCGCTTTCTTGGTAATTTCATTAAATGTGATCCTGTGAACCTGCTTTTCCTTTATTTCCTTTTCCAGAACATGAACCAGGTGCCAGGCAATAGCTTCTCCCTCACGATCGTGGTCTGGAGCGAGGTAAATGCATTCTGCGTTCTCTGCTGCTTTTTTCAGCTCGGAAATAATCTTTTTCTTGCCCGGGTCTATAACATATTTTGGTTTGAAATTATCTGTCGTATCAATACCAAAACTTTTTTGCGGCAGATCTCTTACATGTCCCATTGAAGCTTTTATGTTATATTTATTATGTAAAAATTTACTAATGGTTTTTGCTTTAGCAGGAGATTCGACTATTATTAGATCTTTTTTCATAATTAATTAATCTCACTATCGAAATCAAATTCGGTTTCATTTATAAAAAATATGTCCAGAAGCTCTTTTATAGACACATTAACATTATCAGAAAAAATCAGAAAATTTACTATATCATCGATCATTTTTTTACTTATCTTTCTTTTTAAAAACACATTCAACTGCATAGACAGGTTTATCACTTCTTCAAAGATTTGATGGTCTATCGATTTTAAAGTAAGAAGATTTACAAGATAGCCAAATGCTTGAGGAGTTAGAACCCTTTTTTCGTCTTCAGCAAAAATCCGGTTATATGCTTTCAGTTTTTTTCTATGTAACAAAGAACTCATGAATATCTTTAATTCTTTTTCGGAAATCCCTAACTTCTTTAATCTTTTTTTGGAAGGTTTATCGGAAAAAACATCATTAAAAATTTCTTCGACAATTTTATTCTTCATATAATATCCTTATTTTTATGCTATTTTACCACAACATTTTTTATATTTCTTCCCGCTTCCGCATGGACAGGGATCATTCCTGCCGATCTTTTCTCCCACAACTCTGGGCTGCAGTTTCTCCGGCTGATTGGCAGCAACAGGAGTATGCTCCTGACCTGAAGATTCCGGTCTGGAAGGGATCTGTCTATCGAATGCAGAACTTTCATCATGCCTCTGCCTTGCCATATTTAGGAAATCCTGAATATTTTCCGGACTGACAATATAAGTTGTAAAGACTTTTTTTGTAACATCCCGATTAATATTAAAGATCAGAGTTTGAAAGAGATCAAAAGTTTCTTTTTTATATTCGATCAACGGATCCTTCTGCCCGTATGCTCTAAGTCCTATTCCTTCCCTCAAAAGATCCATTTCATGAAGATGATCTCGCCATAATTCATCCACAACGCTCAGAAGAACTCTTCTTTCAATTTCGCGTAGTTGCTCGCTTGTAAGTTCTTTCTCTCTGTGTTCATATCCTTTCAGAACCAGTTCGATCAGGTTTTCAACCAGATTATCAAAGGTCAAGTGAGCAGGCACCGCATCTTTTTCTTTGATAACAACATTAAGGTTTGTTCTGATCCAATTAATAATTTCACCTATCTGCCAGTTTTCCGGATATGGCTCATCAGCGATAGTTTGTTCAACGATCTCGGTGATCGTATCTTTTATCATTTCTATAATTTCAAATTTCAGGTCATAACCTTTAAGCACATTTCGACGATATTGATAGATTACTTCCCGTTGCTGGTTCATTACTTCATCATATTTTAGGAGTTGCTTCCTGCTTTCAAAGTTATAGGCTTCCACTCTTTTCTGTGCAGATCCCACAGCTTTTGTCATCCACGGATGAACTATTGCTTCTCCTGCTTGAAGTCCAAACTTCACCATCATCGGACCGATTTTTTCGGAACCGAATAAACGCATCAGGTCGTCTTCTAATGAAAGATAGAATCTGGAAGTGCCGGGGTCACCCTGCCGACCGCTCCTGCCGCGAAGCTGTCTGTCTATCCTGCGGCTTTCATGACGTTCTGTTCCCACCATATGAAGACCATCCAGGGGAAGTCCGTAAGGAAATTCATTTGTTATCTTATTATCAAGTTTCAGATATTTCTCTTTGGCTTCCATTACAACGGTCTTGCCTAATTTTATATCTGTTCCCCGACCTGCCATATTTGTTGCGATAGTTACAGCTCCCGGTTCACCTGCATACTTAATTATTTCAGCTTCCTTTTCGTGATATTTTGCATTTAAAACATTATGATCGATACCTCTACGTCGTAACAAACGGCTTAATGTTTCAGAAACATCAACGGTGATCGTTCCAACAAGAATGGGTTTATTCTGTTTGTACCAGAATTCGATCTCATCTATAATAGCTTTATATTTTTCGTTTTTTGTAAGGTATATCACATCATTATGATCTATACGCGAGATAGGAAGATTAGTGGGGATTTCAATCACTGGAAGTTTATATATTTCCAGGAATTCAGCTTCCTCGGTGATAGCCGTACCGGTCATTCCTGCCAGTTTATCGTACATTCTGAAATAATTCTGCAAAGTGATCGTGGCAAAAGTTTGAGTTGCTTCTTCGATTGTTACGTTTTCTTTTGCTTCCAATGCCTGGTGCAAACCATCACTGAACCTTCTTCCCTGCATCATACGGCCCGTGAACTGATCAACGATCATGACCTTGTTGTTCATAACCACATAATCTTTTTCTTTTTCAAAGAGAGAATAGCTTCTTAATAGCTGCTTGATATTATGTAGTTTCTCACTTTTATCCATAAAATCGGAAGTAACTTTTTCCTTTTGAATTGCTTTTTTCTTGAAAGAAAGTTTTTCATTATTATCAACTTTTTCGAGAAGATCATCCAGCCTTTCCATGATAAAAAGATCAGGTTCTTTCATTGCAACCAGTTCATTTCCTTTTTCGCTTAATTCAACGCTGTTCTGCTTTTCCTCGACCACATAGAAGAGTTCGGCATCTATAAGATGCATTTTTTTATCACGCAGGTAATATCCTTCGAAATCGGTAACGAGTTTTTTGAGCGGACCTTCTTTCATCAATTTAATGAATGATTTATTCTTGGGAGCTGCACGGCTCACCAGAAGAAGTCTTCTTCCAACTTCATCGGCATTATAATCTTCGTGTTTTAATAAATTCCTTATTTCCGTAAGATAACGATTTATAAGAATGTTCTGTGAGTTAAAAAGTTTTAAGATCACAGGTTTGAGTTCATTAAAGAAGTTCTTGCTTTCTGCCACAGGACCGCTGATTATAAGAGGTGTTCGCGCTTCATCGATAAGAACGCTGTCCACCTCGTCAACTATGGAATATTGATGCTTTCTTTGAACCAGTCTATCTATGGAAGTTACCATATTATCACGAAGATAATCAAAACCGAATTCACTGTTCGTTCCATAAGTAACATCACATTTGTAAGCTTCTTTTCTCTCTTCATTGCTGATGCCGTTTATTATGCATCCCACTTTAAGACCATGAAATTCAAATATAGGGCTCATCCATTCGGAGTCTCTCTGAGCAAGATAATCATTCACTGTGATGAGATGAACACCTTTTCCCAGAAGAGCATTTAAAAAAAGCGGTAAAGTGGCAACAAGTGTTTTTCCCTCTCCCGTAGCCATCTCTGCAATCATTCCTTCATGCAGAACAATAGCACCGATCAACTGAACATCGAATGGTATCATAAACCATTCTTCTTCATCTCCACGGACTGTGAATTTATGACCGACCAGACGGCGGCATGTATCTTTGATTATCGCAAAAACTTCGGGCAGATGATTATCCAGAACATACTGTGTTTGCTCTTTCAGGTTTTTAGTAAGGATGTCTATTTCATTTCCAAATGAATCTTTTTTATTCTCATTTGATTCCAGATGGTATTTTTCTGTGATCTTCTCCAGTTCATTCTCAGAAGGTTTCAATTCGCTTTGGATATTGCTTTTTATATCCTGAATTCTTGCTCTAAGTTCATCATCCGAGAGATGCTCAAGTGTTGAATATATTTCTTTTATCTCTTTCAGTACAGGATCGATCTTTTTTATTTCCCGATCTTTTCGATCACCGAATATCTGCTTGATTAGTTTATTTACCATTTCTTCTTCTCATAACAAAATTTGGACAATCCTTTTTAGTGATGTCTGCTTGTCAAATAATTTACAAAAGCAATTATAATCTTGACGGGAAAATAGATTTTATGGTTTCAGTTATTCAGACAAAACTAAAAAGGGGAGGTTACTTATGAACGAAAATGGAAATAAAAAACCGATAATCACTATAATTATTCTTGCTTTGATTCTCGTAATTATAATTGTTTTATTTATTGGTTTTCAGAAGATATCAGATAATAAAAAGGAAATTCAAAAAAGTACAGTACAAACAGAACAAGAAGAGATCACAAAAATTAATATTAACAATGCTGATATTAAAGACTTAATAAAACTTCCGAGTATTGGTCAAACTAAAGCTAAAGCAATTATGGATTACAGAAAAAATTTCGGAGAATTTAAATCATTAAAAGAACTTACTAAAGTCAAAGGAATCGGTGAAAAAACTTTGGAAAAAATTCTTCCTTACTTAGAAATGGTAGGAGATTCTACGGAAATAATTGCTTTCATTTCTGATAGCCAGAAAGAGGTTTCCGGAAAAATTAATATCAATACCGCATCTCTATCTGAACTGATTTCATTACCTGGTATCGGTGAAAAGAGAGCACAAAAAATAATCAGCTATAGAGAAAAAGCAGGTAATTTTAAGAATAAAGAAGATATTAAGAAAGTGAAAGGGATTGGAGAAGGCATATACACAAAGATCAAGGATATGATAGAAATATAAAATTAGAAACTTCTTGTTCATAAAATTTTCTTGGGAACGCTTTTATACAGCGAAGTTAAACTTCAAAGTATGATAAATTTTATGGAAGGGGAAATGTTACTTTTAAAACAATATAGAGCCGGTACAAAAAGTCGGTCTTAGGTAAGTTGCTAAAAATTAAGTTGACATTATAAATTTCATTTGAAAAGAGTTTTTTATGATAAATAGAAAAGAAGCGTTTGATCTGGCAAAAAAAATAGAAGGTAATTTGAAAAAAATCTATGGTTCTAATCTTCAATTAGTTTATCTTTTTGGTTCTTATGCAAGGAATGAAGCAAATGAGGATTCTGATATAGATATTGCAGTAGTCCTTGAAGGTCTTGCCAGTAGATATAAAGAAAGAGAACGCTGTAGTAAAATACGGGCAAAAATCAGTTTAGAAAACAACTGTGTTATCAATTTGTTCTTTTTAGAAAAAAACGAATTGCTTGCAAAGGAATATGCTTTGTTTCGTAATATATGTGAAGAAGGCATCATTGTATGACGAATGAAATAAGACAACATATAGAAAGAAGTGAACAGTTTATTAAAGTTGCTGAAGACCTTTCAAAACTAAAGTATTGGGATAATGTGATCAGTAGAACTTATTATGCAATGTTCCATGCTGCAACAGCTGTGTTGCTTAATATTAACATCCAGAGGTCTTCACATCATGCTTTAATCGCAGCTTTTGGTGAACATCTAGTTAAAATGAATTTAATGGATACTAAATATCATAGATATCTATTGGATGCATTTTCTGCAAGAAGTGAAAGCGATTATTTCCCTGTTTCAAAAGCAACCAAAAAAGAAGCACTCTCAATGATAAAAAAAGCTAAAGAATTTCTATCAGCCGCAAAAGAATATTTGAATTTGAAATAAGAATGGAAATCTATAATCTGTGTTATTATACACAATAACACGATCTTTGATAAAAAAAATATGGAGAAAAAAATGAAAAAAATTATGATCTTAGCTTTACTTTCAGTAATTACTTTCACCTTTGCAGAAAGTATATCATTTGAAAGTTCAGCAGGAAGTATGAAGATAACCGTAGAAGGTTCATCTTCGGGTAATGTTCAATCTTCTACGATAATAGAAGAAATAGCTGCCAGGTTGGAAAAACTTGAAAGCAAGTATGTTCCGAAACTTAATAAACTCGATCAGAAAAAAGCAGCAAATATGATCGACGAGATCTATGAACTATTAGCTTTGTTACCTGATGATCTTTCTGTTTCTGTTCAATCTGCCGCGAGCACACAATCCAGCCAGACACAAAGTGCAAATTTAAGTATTTCAATCGATGTTAATGAACCTGTGATGGAAGAAGCTGAAATTGAAGAAGAAGAACAAGTAACATACAAAAAGGCTATGAGCGCATCTGAATTTAAACAACTGCTTTCAAACGTAGAGAACCAAAGCTTTACAGATGATCAGGCTTCTGTTGTACGAATTGCTGCAAAAAGTAAATATTTCTCAATCGATCAACTTGTAAGATTGTTAGAGTTATTCTCTTTTGCAGATGATAAGATCGATATCGTCCGCATTGTGTATCCCA
>JAUVLE010000064.1 GCA_030595905.1 Candidatus Cloacimonadota bacterium
AAAGTGTTTTTTTCGGAGTTTAATCTCTTCTGACAGGCGAACAATGAAGTCATTTATTTTCTTCTGGGAAATGATCTGAGAATAAAACGAACAGTAGCCGCATTTTTTTCTACAGAAAGGAATGTGGATATAGATGTGCTCTATCAGTGGATCAGCTTGAATGACCTTTTCCATCTGAATTCGGATTTTCTTTTCAACCTTCCCTGCTTCTTGAAAGTATAATCCCTTATATCCTTGAAAGGTGGTTCGCCGATTGAAAGGTAAATTATGGCAGGAGTGCCCGTAATATCTTTCCTGGGAAGAAATCCCCAATAGCGGCTGTCTCCACTTACATCGCGGTTATCGCCCATCACGAAATAAGCGCTGTCCGGCACAACAACCGGGCCAAAGTTATCCCTGCTTCCCATAAATTCATCACTCCAATATATTCTTCCAGCTTCTCGTAGTATTATGCGGTGATCAATATATTGTTCGTATCCGCCTTTGAAAAGTTTATCGTTCACATACACTGCTTTATCTATTATTTCCACTTTGTCACCAGGCATTCCAATAACGCGTTTTACCACGTTCTTCTTCTGGTGCCATTTTGGAAGCCACTTTGTTTTATCAAAATACACAGGACCAATTATCTTTGCGAAATCTTCACGAGGTTGCGGTTCCACGGGGTCTGCAGGATAATTGAAAATAACAATATCTTCTTTTTCGGGATCAGTAAAGAAGTACTTTACTTTATTCCCGATCAGGAAATCTCCGATGAGAAGTGTGCTTTCCATCGAGGATGAAGGTATCTTGAACGTCTGAATAGTATAATTGCGGATGAGCATTGCCACAACGAATGCAAACAGGATCGCTTCGACATATTCCTGGATTATATGTTTTTTTCTTTTTATTTTCTTTTCTTTTTTCTTTCCAAACATAACCATTCCTAAAAAATTTAGTGAAAAACTTTCTCTTTTTCTTCCTTTATGCTGTCAAGGAAAAGATCGGCTAGCAAGCATTGATCTTCATTTCTTTTGTACCGACAAAAGAAATCCGTCAGGTCGCCAAAGGCGATTTAAAAAGCCGGACAGGCTTCGCAAAGAATCCTCCTCTGCTACAGCTACGGCGGACAATAAACTCCCGGCGAATATAAATTACTAAAATTGGTAAACACCACTAAAAAATCTTAACTCGTTATTTTTAAATGGAATCTATGAAAGAAATTAGAAAATAACTCAAACAAAAGATTTTTCTTAACGTTTGTTTATCACCAATTTCTTAACGAAATTTATATTATGTCGGATTTAAGAAAAAGAATGTAGAATCTCTTTGTAAGTCCTTTATAATAGCTTTCCTGTATTTTATCTTATTGTTTTTCAATGGGATCTCTTGAGTAATAATGTTAATTTTCGGAGAAGACTTGAAAGATAGACTATTCAAATAACTTCTTCTGCTGTTTTATCAACTGCCCGATTCCATTCTTTGCCAGTTTCAGCATTAGTTTGAGTTCATCGTCGGAGAATGGATTTGTTTCTGCAGTTCCCTGCACTTCCACGAATTTCCCGCTTTCCGTCATCACCACATTCATATCTACATCTGCCCGGGAATCTTCTTCATAACAGAGGTCGAGAACCGGTTCTCCATTCACGATGCCCACGCTGATCGCTGCCACCCATTCCTTAAGTGGATTTTCTTTAATAAATCCATCTTTCATCATTTTCTCGAACGCATCATAAAGGGCAATACAAGCACCGGTAACGGATGCAGTTCTGGTGCCGCCATCTGCCTGAATAACATCGCAATCGATGTAGATCGTAAACCCTGGAAATTTTGTTCTATCGACCACTGCACGCAACGCTCTTCCGATCAGCCGCTGTATCTCGGCAGTTCTACCGCCCACTTTAGTTCGTTCTCTTCTGAAACGTGTATTCGGAGCACCGGGAAGCATATTATATTCTGCTGTAAGCCAACCCTGTGGCGGATCGGCTTCTTTCAGGAATATTGGAACTCCTTCCTCTATGGAAGCTGTGCAGATGATCTTTGTGTTTCCTGTTTCGATAAGCACCGAACCTGCCGGATGCATTAGATAATTTCGGGTTATTTTTGTTTTACGTTTTTTCATAATTATCCTCTTTAGTTGGTAGAAAATCAATTTTCCCGCTCTGATGTCAAGTAGAGTCTGCTCAATACTTACTATGCACGAGGTTACAATTTAATTGGAAATAAATATGATGTAATTTTGCAAAACATTTGTTGACATAAAATCATTAAATCATAAAAAAATATTATGAGTTTAAGAAAAAAAATACAATTTACATATAAATCAAATTGGAAAAATTCAAGGAGGATTTATGAAAAATCAAATTTCATTTAGCACACTGGGAAACGAATGCGTTCACAAGTTTAGAAACAAAATTAATAATGCAGAAAATATTATCGATCTCAAAAACCAATTTGTCTTTACGGTCATTAATTTCTTAAATAAAGTTTTTGAGAAAAATCAGATTGATATTGATGCTGACGATATAAAATTTGATCCCGAAAAAAAGGATCTGTATATTCTCAATAAAAGATTAACCCAAAATCCTGATTTTAAAAATATCTGGGAAAATTCCGATTTGAAAAATGTTCTCTCTAAATTTGCGGAATCTGCTCATCATAGATATATTCATATTTGTAAGCATAAAGAAAAAACCAATAAGAAGATACGACAGCCTTAAACTTGATCAGAAGATAAAAACTCCGCATTGTTCGATGCGGAGTTTTTTTGCTATCGAATTACCAACTTTTCGGTTTATAAATTTTTGTATCAGGAATAGGATTGGGTAGTTGACTCAATTTTAGAATATTTTCTCTAATTCTTTTCTTGAATGTTGCGTATTTTATTAAGGATTTTGAAATTTTAGCTTTACCGGGAGTTATTAAACCTATACATAATTTTAATTCATCATGAACAATTTTCATCGCTTCCAATAGATCACCATCATTGGATAGTATAACAGCACAATCATATAGACCTTTTTGACCATCATTCACAAGGTGAACAGCCAAGTTGACATCAGTACATTTTTCTTCTGTTTTTAAAACCTTAACTCTCTTTGTTGGATTATTTGCTAAAGGCATCATAATTTTGTGAGTTTGAAAATGTCCTTTTATTATCTCAATCTCGGGGATATGAGATTTCAAAGCTCTTAAATATGTATTCTGTCTTCTAGGTTTATTCTGATCATATTTTCCAGAAACATTTGCAGTAAAATATTTAATTTTTATAATATCATTTTTTGAAGTTAATAACTTTTCAAACATAGACATAAAATCAAGCCACTTAAAATTAGAGTATTTCAAAGCAAGATAATAAAAATTGAATCCATCTATATAAATATAAGTTCTCATAATAAAAAGCGAAGGTTGCCTTTCGGCAACCCTGCGGCCAAGAGAAATTCTCTTGGGGTTATAAATTCTAAAGACAAGTTATTATTAAAGATTTGCATGTCAAATATTTTTTTGATTTGCTTTACTCATAACTTACCAACTCATCAATTTTCTTCATCAATCCAATCGTTTCTTTAATAATTACAATAACTTTCAAATAGTGCATCAGATTATCAAGCTCTAAAGTTTCACCTTTATGATCTGTAATAAATTTATCCAAAACTTTATAACCACCGATCATAAAATTATAAACTTCCTCATCGACAGATTCAATATAACAATTTGGATTGAGATAGATTTTATTGTCTTTAAAAATATCTGTTTTCAGGTTATAATTTATTTTATAGCCTTCCGAATCTTTTAAAGCTTCGGAAGGTTTTTTGATAACACTTAAATTCCAGTCTTCTTGTTTTTTCAATATCTCGGCTTTCATTAAATGTAAGTCAACAAGCTGTTTACCAAAATCAATCAGCATTTTTCCTTTTGTTTTCATAAAGCTGAAATTGATTCTTGGAAAATCTGTTTTCAAAAATTCATCGTATCGATTACGATAATTATTGGAATACAAAAGTGCATAAATATAATAAAAAATATCCTCTTCGGAAAATTCATTTAATTCATCTTTCCAATATTTCTTAAAATCATCTGTGAAATTTACTTCCTTCTCTTCTGCGAATAAATGCTCTTCTTTTTTTGAATATTGATACAATGGGAACAGATAACTTATATTATCAACATGATGAGCATCTAACAAAAAATCTGTTGTAAATACAGAATTAAAATTGCCAATTTTCGTATTTCTATTTGTTATTAATCCAATATTCTCTTTTAACATATGCTGCATAACTTCTCGACGAGGCATACAAAGAAAGCCTTTTGTTTTTCCTGTATAATATGTATATCTAATATCAAAAGGACGATATGAAATTGGAACAATATTTTCCTCATTCATTTCAGAATTCAATAAATCACTTTGAGCAAGATGAACTTTCCAATCTCTGGCATCATTTCCAAGATCATACTTCGTTCTGGCAATTTCAACATCAAGCTTTGCAAAATCATTTATAGTGTTTTTGACTTCCTCTTTTGTTTTATGAATTGTTAATTTGTCTCTGGCAGTAACAATCCCAATGCTTGATATTTTAAAAATGTCTTTCACGCTCCAAAATAATAAATATTCACCTTCCAGTTCAGTGTTTCGAGGAATGAAATAATACATATCGCTTTTCGGGTTCAGTTCGGTAAATCCGATTTCCTCAAATTTACTCAAATCAAATTTATTCAGAAATGTTTCTTTATCTCTCTTTAATCCAAACTTATCTTTATAGAATATTTTACATTCATTTTGAGGTTCTTGGAGTTTGATCATAATAATAATGCAAACGCCCTGTTCAATCTTAAAAACATTCTCATCTTTAGAACCATCAAAAGCTTTTTCTTTTTTCTTTGAATTTCCGTGCAGATTGACGATGTAAATTTTATCAAAACTATCGAGTAAAGATTTTCTCATATACCGAAAAGTCGGATTATCAAGAAATGAATGATTCACAATATATCCGATAACTCCTCTGCCGTGATAATCGACTCTGTTTTGAGCAAATCTGATAAATTTCACATAATCATCCTGCAACCATTTAGGATTTCTTTCATCGAGTTTCTTAAAATCAGCATATTTATAATATTCGATTTGAGTTCCGATCCAATTTTTTTGCTTAACGAAACCTTCTCTATTTCTCTTTTTGCTTTTCGGTTTCAGATTTATTAGACGACCTTCTTTATCAAATTTCGGATCAAAGTCATAAATATAAGATTCACCTTTTTTCAATTTTATTATTTCAAAACTGGGATTTTCACTGCTTCCTTTATAAGGAGGATTTCCAAAGATTGCAATTATTTTTTCATTCTTTTTAACATTTTGTGCAGCTTCACTTTCCTCTGTAATAGAATCAAATCCAAAAAGACTGTTCGGCTTTTTATCAGGATCATCGAGTGTATTTGCCAGAAATATTTTAAACCGTTTTTTATTTTCTTCCAAACTAAAACCGAGATTTTTCAAAGTAAGATTCATTTTGAAATGAGCAATTGCATAAGAAGCAACCATAAATTCAAAGGCAAAAAAATTCTCTAGAATATGATCGGTCATTTCTTTTGTGAAATGCTCCTTTTCCAAATGTAAGGTGTTATATTTTTTATTGATTTTCTCTTTTATCAATTCAATCGCAAATGCAAGAAAAGCACCGGTTCCGGTCGCCGGATCGAGAACTTTTACATCTTTATTCATCAAACCATTTTCTAAATCAAAATCTGTTTGCAGAATATGATCAATAGAACGTACAATAAAATTTATCACAGGTTTTGGCGTTAAATAAACAGCACGATTCTTTTTTGTTACTTTATCATATTCTTTAAGGAAAGGTTCATAAAAATATAAGGTCGGATCATTTTCCGAAGTACTGTTTCTGAACTTTGGAATGATTTTTTCAAGGTTTGAATATTCGAGTTGATTTAAGATAATATGAACCGTCTCTTTTAGCTCAAGTATATTTCTCGCAGCAATATTAGCGATTCGATACATATCATTGAGAACAGGAATTGTATTGGGAATATAATCTATGGCAGTGGTAAGATTAAATTCTCTGTCAGGATAATTTTCGTGATGATAGACTGCTGAAATAAATAATGAATAGGTGAAAGTTTCTGCAAAAAGATTAGCAAAATCGTGATCTGTTAAATTCGGAAGAAGTGTTTTTTCAAATCCGTTTTTTGTTTTTTGAAGTGGTTTATAATCTTCCAAAAGTTCTTCAACTGTCGATGACAATAATTTCGTTTTCTTTGCCAGATTTACAGCAAGCTGTTTTGGAGTTTTAATCGGATACGATTGATAAATAAGGAATAGATCAAACAAATTCTTTAATTCATCGATACCGTCAGAATTTGTAATATCGAAAATTATTTCTTTTTTCTTTTTTGATTTCCCTTTGCTGTCCCATTGCCATAATTCCCAAATTCGCAAGTTAGTGAAAATAATATTTTCAAGAGAATTCTTATATCTATCAAACTGATCTTTGAATTTATCATTACTTAAGGTATCTCTCGGAAGCTTAATTTCTATAAAACCAATTGAGAAATCTCTTTCTTTGATAACAATATCAGGAAACCCAATCGGTTTATCATAATTTTTTGAAGATTGTTCTGCGATTGCTTTTATATCTTTTTTGAAGTTGTCTTTTATAAATTTTTCAAGAAAATTTCCAATAGGTTTATATAAACTTCTTTCTGTTCCGTCCTGTAATCTGTCATAAATCTCATCAAAATATTTCTGGTAGTCCATTATCAATTTAATTCCCTTATTTGCATCAAATCAAACAGAATGATTTCAGCTTTTCAACTCGTTTTTAGTCAACACAAAAATATTTACTCATCCCCCAGTCTTCGCTAAGGCTACGCCCCGGCAGGCCAGCCCCTTCTCTTTTCGTAATGCAAGAAGAAAAGCGATTGTTTGTCCGCATTTGCGAACAAGCCATCGTGTAAAAGAAGGGGAGTTAATTGTTATTCGATAATGCATCTTTTAATCTCACTAAAACATTATCGATATAATTTAGAACATCATTATTTAAAAATCTGATAACATGAAATCCAAGTGATTCAATGATATGCTCTCTTAATTTATCATACTCTTTTTGACTTTCATTAATACCACCATCAATTTCGATTACCATTTTTGCTTCGTGACAATAGAAATCTGCGATAAAGAATCTGATTTGATCATTCCATTCAAATCTTATTGGATATTGTCTTAGGATTTTATATCCATCAACCTGTCTATTTCGAACGACTTTCCAAAAAGCCTTCTCAGCTTTGGTTTGATTCTTCCTAAATCTTCTACAAACATCTCTAATATCTTCCTTCATATTTCTCTCACATATTCTTATGTTCCTCTTTTCGATTTTATGAGAAGAGAGGAATAGCAAGGTGAGTTACCTAATACATCGGAACGATCTTATTCCCCGGCACTTTCTTAACAATATTTTTCAGTTCCAGCGATAACAGAATTGTAGAAAGTTCTCCCACGGTGAATCCGGTTTTTATCAGAAGTGTATCAAAATGAGTTTCCGGTCTGTTATCGATGAGAACCTGGTATATTTTTTCTTCTTTCTCGGAAAGTTCGGGAAAGATTTTTGGTTCTTCTTCCATAATCAGGTCATATTCTTCCAAGATATCTTTTGCAGAGCATACTATTTTAGCACCCAGTTTTATCAGGTAATTCGGACCTTCTGCCTGCGGTCTGTTTATATCTCCCGGCAAGGCAAAAACATCACGGTTCTGATCCATTGCAAATTTGGAAGTAAGCAGAGCACCGCTTTTCTTTGAACCTTCTATTATCAGGCTTCCCAGGCTCAATCCGCTTATAAGTCTGTTCCGTGTGGGAAAGTTCCATTTCTCGGCTTTGCTTCCGGGAATATATTCCGAAATAATAGCACCATTTTTAATAATATCCTCTGCCAGTTCACGGTTATGCGGGGGATATATCTGGTCAACGCCGGTACCCATAACAGCGATAGTTCGTCCGCCGGAATTTAATGCAGCGATATGCGCTAATGCATCGATGCCGTATGCTAATCCGCTGACGATAGTAAAACCTGCTTGCGAGAGAGCTTCTCCGATCTTCCTGGTCATTGCTTTGCCATAGCTGCTTGCCTTGCGGGTTCCCACGATTGCCAGGCTTCTTCGGAAATCTTCTTTTCTGATAGTTCCACGATAGAAAAGATAAGCCGGCGGATCAAAGATATTCTTTAAGATCGATGGATAATCATCATCAAAATATGTTATGAATTCGATCTGATATTTTTCTATAAGAGCTATAACCTGTTTCCAATCTTTCGGGTCTTTGTCTTCTTCCAGATATTTTTTTGTATTTTCCGGAATAAAATCCAAGTCCCTTAATTTCTCGTTGGAAGTTCCGATAAAATTTACAGGATCTCCCAGAATTTCCACAAGTTTAATTGCTTTGGAATTTCCGACTTCAGGTGCGGAAAGAAGCCTGATCCATGTTCTGATTTTGTTCATATTTATTTTTTTAGAACCTGTGGATTAACTATTTGTGGCGGTGTTCTTCCTTCGATAATTGCAACGGCATTCTCAGCAGCGATCAAACCCATCTTTGTCCTGGTTTCGATGGATGCACTGGCGATATGAGGTGCAAGAACCGCATTCCAGCACTCTTTCAAACCATCCGTAAGCAGCGGTTCATTTTCATAAACATCCAGCCCTGCACCTGCTATCCATTCTTCTTTTAAAGCTTTTACCAATATCTTTTCATCGATGACCGCACCACGAGCTGTGTTTATTAAATATGCCGTTTTTTTCATCAGCTTCAATTCCCGCTCGCTTATCATGTGTTTTGTTTCTGGAAGAAAAGGAACATGCAGAGATACAAAATCAGATCTTTTCAGAAGTTCATCTAATCCAACTTTTTCCGCTTTCATTTTCTTTTCAATTTCATTGTTTTTATCAACGTACAATATCTTCATGTCAAATCCGGCAGCACGTTTCGCCACTGCGGTTCCGATCCTTCCTGTACCGATTATTCCCAGAGTTTTTCCATAAATATCACCGCCCAGAAAGTGCATCGGTCCCCATCCTTTGAATTTCCCTTCACGATTGTACCTGTCAGATTCAACTATTTTCCTGGCAACGGCGAACATTAAAGCCCACGCCATATCGGCTGTTGTTTCTGTTAACACTCCGGGTGTGTTTGTAACCGGAATATTCAACCTTGTGGCTGTTTCGATGTCGATGTTATTATATCCCACAGCATAGTTCACGATTGCTTTCAAGTTCGGATTGCAGGAAATTATTTCTTTATCTATCGTATCTGTGAGCAGACAGAGAAGAATATCACACCACTTCGTTCCCTCAATGATCTCATCTTTGGAAAGCACTCTATCTTGCGGATTGACCTTCAGATCGAAATGCAATTTCAACTGATCCATCGCAGGTTGCGGTAATTTGCGTGTTACAAAAATCTTAGGTTTCAAATAATACTCCTTTTTTGAATAATAGTGCCGCTTCTTCTGCTTTGGAAGAGAGAATTAAAGATGCATTCTTGATCGCATCTTCTTTTGAAATATCAGAAGAGACCAGGCAGATAATTTTTTTGAAATAATCTTTGTAAAGTTTTTCCGAATTCCGCTCGATATTTCCGGCAAAACAGATCGCAGGTACTTTCATCTCTTTTGCCAGCTTTGCCACACCTGCCGGCACTTTCCCGAACATCGACTGGAAATTCAGTTCTCCTTCACCCGTGATGATCATGTCTGCATTTTTCAGATGTCTTTTTAGACCGGTGACCTTTATTGCCAGTTGAATACCGGGTATGAACTTTGAATTGCAGATCGCAGAAAGACCGGCACCCAAACCTCCGGCAGCACCGCTTCCCGGAATATCAGAAATATCTTTTCCAATATCCCTTTTAATGATCCTGGAAAAATGAGTGAGGTTTTCTTCCAGTATTTGCACTTCTTTTGCAGATGCACCTTTCTGTGGACTGTAAACTTTTGCAGCACCTTTTTCGCCAAGCAAAGGATTTTCCACATCATACATAAATGTTATCTCTGCTTTCTGTAAATTTTTATTCACTTCCGAAGTATCGATTTTCTCAAGGTCTTTCAGGAATACCCCGCCTTGCTTAATATTGACGCCAGCGGAATCTAATAATTTAACTCCAAGAGCCTGCATAGCACCGGCTCCGCCATCGGTGGTAGCACTTCCTCCCAGCCCCAGAATGATCTTTTTATATCCTTTTTCCAGCACTTTCCGTATCAATTCACCGGTTCCATAAGTTGTGGTATATAATGGATTACGCTTCTCTCCGGGAACTAAAATGATCCCGGATGCAGAAGCCATTTCTATGATAACGGTATCTTCATCACCGAGAACTCCAAAATGTGCATTGATCACTTTTCCCAGAGGATCGGTTGCAAATTCTCTGAATATTTTCCCACCAGTAGCACCAACCATGCATTCAACCGTTCCTTCTCCACCATCTGCCATCGGCATCTTTATGATCTCGGAACCGGGAATAATTTTTCGGAAGCTCTGTCCAATGGCATCCGCCACCAGGATCGAACTCAGACTTCCTTTGAATGAATCGGGAGCAATTACGATTTTCATTTTATTCAAACCTGTTTTCCTCTGTAATTACAAGATATAATATAATCGGAAAGTTCTCTATTTGTGATAAAAGACTCTTTGGTAAAATTATAAACTAACATTGAGGTTACTCTAAAAAGCCAGCATAAATAAAATGAGAAACCGTTAAAACGGTTAATGCTTTTTTTATTTCATTAACCACCAACTTAAGTTGGTGGTTAATAAGAAGATAGTAATTTATAACCGATTCATCGGTTTCCAAGTATTTGATTATTTTTAACATATTTCTAATTACAGCCTTTTTAGAGTAAACTCAACATTGTTTCAAAATATTAAAAAGATGTTTTTTTAATACATTCAGGTTCTCACCGGAAATGGAGGAAATGGAAATTACCCGTTCACGAAGTTTTGTTTCAAATTCATTTTTAAGAAGGTTCAAAAATTCCTCTTTATCTTCTTCAGGAATTGTATCCATTTTACTCAGAACAATAATATGCGGTTTTTTATCGAGATACGGATCATATAAATGAAGTTCTTTTTTCAGAACCTGATAATCGTCAAAGGGATCGTTTGAATTTATATCGATGAGGAAAAGCAGGGTCTTGGTTCTTTGAATATGTCTCAGGAACTGATCGCCCAATCCTTTCCCATTGTGTGCGCCTTCGATGATACCGGGAATATCTGCCATCACGAAAGATTCATAATCACTTACGCGAATAACACCCAGAGAGGGTTCAAGCGTGGTGAATTTGTAATCTGCTATTTTGGGGTGGGCATCGGAAACTTTGCTGAGCAACGTAGATTTGCCGGCATTCGGGAAACCGACCAGACCTACATCTGCCATTAATTTCAGAATCAGTTCAAGCTCAAAATATTCACCATTCCCACCGGGTTTGGCATACCTTGGCGCTTTATTGGTAGCAGATTTGAAGCGTGCATTTCCCCTGCCGCCGTTGCCGCCTTTGGCAAGAACGAACTCTTCTTTATGTTTTACTATCTCACCTATCTTTTCATGTTTTCCATCGTTGATGTCAAATATCTCTGTTCCAAGCGGAAATTCCAGGTATCTGTCTTCGCCGCTGGCTCCGGTTTTGTTGCTTCCCTGTCCGTGCTGTCCGCGAACAGATTTGAAAAGTTTATTATATCGATAGCCAATTAAAGTGTTAATGTTTTCATTCCCCACAGCGATTATGTTCCCGCCTTTGCCGCCGTCTCCACCATCGGGACCGCCTTTTGCAACGAATTTCTCCCGCCGGAAACTAATACAGCCATTTCCGCCGTTACCGGATTGTACTTTTATTTTCGCATAATCTATGAACATTATTTGCCTTGTTTATTTTAGAGTAAAATGCTCCATTACATTTATTTTCCGCTCTATTGCGAACCAGTTCAGTCTTGATTCTATTTTAGCAATAGACATTTCTTTGATGCTATGTTTTTGTTATTAACTTTCAATTTATAAAAATAAATTCCTGAACTAACCGGCTGATTATTTTCATCCGTCCCATTCCAGATTATGGAGTAGTGGGAAAGCGACTCTGTCGCTTCTGCATCAACGTTGTTGATGCACTCCAAAGTTCTAATTTTTTGTCCTTTGATATTATAAATTTCAATCTCTGCGTCCTTCGCGTCCTTTGCGGTTAATGAAAACGAAATCGTTGTTGCAGGACTGTGACCGGCTCCTGACGGTTTAAAGGGGTTGGGGTAATTATTTAATTGATAATTTAATATTGAATATTGAATATTATCTATTCCAACCTGCGGTTCACCCAGAAAACTTTCATAAGCTCCCATATCCGGCATAGAACCTTCTGGATCGGGACGTGGATTTCCTTCGATATCGAATAAAGGTGCATAATACCAGGTTCCGTTTATCTCGAATTCATCGATTCCTGCACCGATGCAGGGACTTGTGTCTTGGAGATGAAAGTTTCTAATAGCAATATTTGGATTTATGAATGATGGCTGACTACCTATATTTCCAGTTAACCAATTTAATGTCCCGTTGTTGTTTGTACATACATCATATTCTTCATTTTCCAATAATGAATATGCTACTGATGCTTCATTTGCTCCCAATGTAGAAGAGAAGAAAATTTCATATAAATGATTTGAACATAAAATACTATTCACAATTATTAAATTTGTATTATCTTCACAATATATACCACCACAGAATAAGTCACTCCAATTTTCAGTAATTACTGAGTTTATTAAGATAATATCAGAATTATTGCTATATATTCCACCACCGATATATCCGCTACAAAAGGATATAATAGTATTAATCAATGCTAATTCTGAATTCTCACAATAAATTCCTCCTCCAACATTCCAAGTTTCATCTAATATTACATTATCCTCAAAAAGACAATTAGTAATTATTGAATTTGAATTTTCAGTGCAATAGATTCCAGCACCATCTTCGCTATTCGTATGACCATTAATCAGACAATTATTGATCTTAGCATCTGACGATATAAGCATAATTCCTCTTGGACCGTCAGATAGTTTTAGGCAGCTTAAGGTTGGAGATGAATTATTGCAGAAAATGTTGGCTAAACCTCCAATAATAGTAAATCCTGTAAGACTTGTACTATTTGTTTCATTATTTTCAAAAGTTACAGTATAATCAACTTCTAACGCTTCTATCGTTGTATTGTCAATATATGAACTATCCTGCGTGGTAAAATATAATGAAGCAACCGTAATATTTTTCCCGTTAAAATTTATATTTTCAACATAAGTTCCGGGATCAACTAAAACAAGAGTGCCATTTTCCACAGCATCAATCGCTTGTTGGATAGTTGGATAATCCTGGGGAACGTAAGCAATATTTGCTTCTTCATAATGAATTTTCAGAGATGGGTCTCCCTGGATCGCCATTCCATAGAACCATGAACGCTGCCACATCCAGTCAGGTCCGACATCCACGCTTAGTGCCCACCATTGCCGCAGAGCTTCTCCCAGAGTTCCGTCAAGAGATAATGGCCCATAAAAATCCTCGAACCAGAGCATGCTTCCGGTTTTGGTAGAACCGATCGTGCCAACGCAGTAACTATTTCCAAAAAGGTACATTCCACCCATGTTATTGTTTTCCGTAAATCGGGAATTGGAACAGGCAAAAAGGTTATAAAAAAATGAAGTCGGATTAAGATATGATATTTCGTAATTTGTTACAAGATTCCATGTGTTTCCATTATCTTCACAGAAATGATGTGCATCCGGTCCGGAATGAACATGAACCTGTATGAATTCATATTCTGCGGACAGTCTATTCGTTCGATAGTCATCGGCTGTTGTCTGATTTATATCATGC